>JBDSBT010000018.1:0-2129 GCA_039921425.1 Gemmatimonadaceae bacterium
CTCTGGCCGTCAGCACGGCCAATAGCCGAATGACCGAGACAGGAATGTCGCTCGGCACCCCGCACTACATGAGTCCCGAACAGGCGATGGGTGATCGCGACATCTCTCCACGCAGCGACGTTTACGCCCTTGGCTGCGTTACATACGAGATGCTCGTTGGCGAGCCACCGTTCACTGGACCGACTGCGCAGGCAATCGTTGCGCGCGTGATGACTGAAGAGCCGCGCGGGCTGACTATCCAGAGGAAATCAATTCCGGCACACGTGGAAGCGGCGGTGCAGACAGCATTGTCGAAACTTCCGGCAGACAGGTTTGCATCTGCCGCCGATTATGCAGCGGCGCTCAACGATCCCGCGTTGACGCAGCGCATGACATCGACATCGCCAGCCGAAAGAAGGAATCAATGGCGACTGGCTGCGATGATTGGAGGCGCTGCACTTTTGGTGGGAACGGCAGTCGGAATGCTCCTTCGACGACCACAATCAACTCCCGACGGTGGGCTGGTTCGGGTAATCATGGCGCTTCCTGACAGCGGTACAATGAGCGCCGTCGATAACAGCAGCATCGCAATCTCTCCCGACGGCCAGCGAATCGCATATCTGGGTCCGTCAAAGGCGGGCCACATGATCTGGGTTCGAGAGATGGACGATCTCGAGAGTAAGCCCATCGCGGGTACAGAAGGCGCCGAAGCTCCATTCTTCTCGCCCGATGGGAGATCGATTGGATTCTTGACTCGCTCCGGCCAAAGTAATCTTACCGGAATACTCGTCGTTCCGGCTGCTGGAGGGATGGTGCGGACTGTTCTGTCCGATTCAGTTGCGGCGTGGGGAGGTTCATGGGGTGAAGACGGGAAGATCTACTTTTCTCGTGCGGCCGGAATCGCGCGTGTTGCGTCAACCGGGGGCGCCGTAGAGAGGGTCAGCCGTCCCGACTCGACAAAAGGTGAGCAGGAGCACGATTTCGTGCAGGTATTGCCGGGCGCTAAAGGTGCGGTGTTACAGATTTGGAAAGGTTCTCCGGGGCAGAACGAAATCGGGTTGCTATCGTTTGACACGCGCAAAGTAACGGTGATAGCGAAAGGAACGTTTCCGCGGTTTCTGCCTCCTGACATTCTGTTGTACGGGGTCTTCGACGGACGCGTCTTTGCCGTCAGGCTCGACCCAAAAAAACTGGCAGTCACCGGAGAACCGGTTCAGGTTCTCGACAAGGTTGCAGTGGATGCATCAAAATGGCACGCTCCAATTTGCGGTCTCGGAAACCGGTGTACTTGCATACGTGCCTGGCGCGATCGCAGCGAGGCAGGTCGTGTGGGTTGCACGCGACGGAAAGGAAACGCCGATCGACACGACCTGGGTTGGATCATTCAACCACGTAGCGCTCTCTCCGGACGGATCCCGTGTTGCCCTCACGATTTCGTCAAGCGACGGAGATGCAGTGTGGGTAAAACGGCTTCCGAGTGGCTCGCTTACACGGCTCACGCCGAATGGACCGAGTGATCGCCCGGTCTGGACGCCTGACGGGAGAAGCGTCGCGTACCTGGCGGCGCGCAATACGAAACGAACATCCTTCCTCAGCAGGGCAGACGGGAGCAGCGACGAACAACCGCTCAACAAATCTCGCCAGCCGCTGGACGAAGTCACGTTGTCTCCCGACGCCCGGAGCATTGTATACCGCACGGAAGGCACAGCCGGAAATACGCGAAAGCTCCTGTTCGCGTCCGCCAATTCCGACAGCGCCATGCGGCCGCTTCTTGTGACGGCATACGACAACTTCGGCGCCTCAATTTCTCCGAATGGGAAATGGATTGCATACGTATCGACCGAGTCGCGCAAGAATCAGATCTACGTCAGGCCATATCCATCAGTGGATTCAGCCCGTTGGACCATTTCGGTGAACGGCGGCGCGGAGCCGCTTTGGGCGCACAGCGGCAAAGAGCTCTTCTTTCGCACGCAGTCCGGCGACGTCATGTCAGTTCCGGTCGAAACACAGGGTGAATTCCGCGCGGGAACGCCAGTGAAGCTTTTCACCAGCCCTTCCTTGCTGGGCGATGAATACCATCGGGCGTATGATATCACCGGGGACGACAGGCAGTTCATAATGGTGCGCACGTCATTGCAAGGATCCAGGTC
>JBDSBT010000019.1:0-4540 GCA_039921425.1 Gemmatimonadaceae bacterium
TCGCTCACATTCCGGGGAAACAAAACTGGGTCGAGGATTCCGTTTGTCCATTTCTCCAGGCGATCCGTGTATCGCGCGCTGGCAGGCGCTCCTGATTGGCCGCCCGGATAGGTGGCCCATGCTCGCACTTCAGGGCCGAGTTCGACAACCATTCGCCAGCTTGGTCCCTGAGTGCCCGAGCCTGATGAGGGGCTAAGGGTGCTGGGACCTCCCTGAACTGGAATCTCCAGCGCAGAAAACGCGGGAATTCTCAACAGGTGGTAGATATTCGCTCGACGGGTGTTCGACCAAAGCCACTTGTCGTTCGCCGGATCTCCATCTTCTTTCAATATCCGCACGTAGGCAGCGCGAAGACTCGCCGCGAGAATATCGTCGCGATTCTCGCGCGGGCTCGTCGAATGATCATCCCACCATTCGCTTGCTGGCTCGCGCATGAGCTCGAGTATGATCTGCGCTTCAGGATAGTTCAAACGGTCGGATGCAGACGGCGCTTTCTTCTTGTCGCGCAGCTCATCCCAGGTGCGCGTTGCAAGCTCGGTCATGACTGCTTCGAAGAGAATCGCGCGCCTGCTTTCGCGAACGTAACGACGATCCCAATCTGCAAGTAGTTGTGCCGCCTTCCGAAGCTCTCCGTCGGACTTCCCTCCACTGTCCGCCCGCGCTGCCGCTGACAGGAAATACGGAACGAACACGTCGGCCCGCGCACTTCCCGGATCCGTCTGGAAGTTGCGCATGTCGTCTGGAGTGACTGCAGAGTCTGCGCGCAGAAGCGCATTGATGTGCATTGCGCGCCACGGCGAATACCAGTCCGAGCCCATGTAAGCCGGATTCACTTTCGGATCGACTGGCTGCTGATTCGCCGACGCAAGGAATCCCTGCGCCGGATTCAAGGAGAATGGATACTTGTCTACCGAAAGCTGCCCGACCCAATCGCTCGATGTCGTCGAGCCATCACGAATCACATCACCTCGGCCGTCTCCCGGACGAATCGGATATTTCCCGGATGAGCGAATAGCAATATTTCCGGCGCGGTCAGCGACGAGACCATTTTGCGTCGGCACGACATAGTCCTTCATGTCGTCGAGCCACTCAGTCGCGTTCTTTGCGTAGCCGAGCTTCATGAAGTTGTCGGGCTCGTGAGACTTGTCGTACACCGTCCATCGCATCGACAGCCAGTGGCCGAGCTCGCGTCGCATAGGTCCGCGATGGGTGAACCGGACTGTATCGGTGGCGATAACAGCGCCCTTCGCATTCTTGTATTGTTCGATGCGCTTGTCGATCGGCTTCCATTGGCCGTCGAGCTTGTACGTCGACGGGTTGCCGTCGTTGTCAACGGTTTCCTCATAGTAGTCGTTGACGTCCGAGCCGGTGTTCGTAAAAGTCCAGGCGACATCGCGGTTGAATCCGATGACGACTCCAGGGACACCGGGAAATCCAACTCCCGCGACGTCGAGTCTTCCTGGGATCACGATGTGCATTTCGTACCAGACCGACGGCAGCGACAGATCGAGATGGGGATCTCCCGCGAGCAGCGCGTGTCCTGCCGCAGTTCGCTTCGGCGATACTGCCCAGTTGTTGCTGCCGATTGCGTCGGCGGTCTCAGTGGGTTTCCTGAATGCGATAGTCGTCACGAGCTCATCGCGCGCACGCGCTTCGGCAAGGATGCTCGAGTCAGGGAGTCCCGGCGCGGGCAGCGTGGCAAAATCGAAACGCGGCTTGGAAGTGCCCAGAGGTTGAATCGGCTGCTGAACCGGACTGTTCACGGGAAACAGCGCATCGGCCGCTGCCTTCCCGACAAGCAATTCCGCTTTGAGCCGTCTAACCGTAGCGTCATTGAAGCCCAGGTTTAGCGACATGCGTGACAGAAAGTAGAGCGAATAGATAGGCTCCCATTTCATCGGCGTCGCGTTCAGCAGGCGGTACTCGACCGGCATATCTCGCGGCCGCATCTGCGAGATGTAGGCGTTCACTCCCTCCGAATACGCCGCAATCGCCCGATAACCGAGGGACGCCTTGTCGTACGCCGCGAATTTTTTCTCGGCGGCCCACACGAGGCCAAGCTCGCGATTGGAACGATCGGTATCGATGAGACGCGTTCCGGCCCATTCTGTAAGCCGGCCTGCAGTTGCGCGAGTCTGAGCTTCCATCTGAAAAAGTCGATCTCTCGCCTCGACAAAGCCGAGGGCGCGATACGCATCGTCTTCACTCGAGGCAAAAACGTGCGGAACGCCTCGGTCGTCGAACAACACCTGCACGCTCTTGCTCATGCCCGGTATCGAAACCTGCTGAACCGCGGGAAAATTCGTTGCGGCGGCCTGCGCCCACACGCCGTTCGCCGGATCGAGCAGCGGCCCCAACGGCGGGACGGGACCGACCGGCTTAAAGCCGACGAATAAAAGACCGGCGAGCAGAATTGCCGCAATTCCCTTTCGCATTTATGGGGCTTTGATCGTGACCGGAGAGACTTTCACATGAAGATTGTGATTGACCCTGATCCCGACGTAGCCATCAGTTGGCAGGCCGGCCTTGCTGACTGATGCAACCTGTTTTCCGTTAACGGAGAACTTGATGGCGTCGTTCGTCACAGTCGCGGATAGCGCATACGTCGCCTTCCCGGATGCGTCCTGCTTTGGCACGTCGGGTGATGCCGTCCACGAAACGATGTCCCGCGTGGAAACGCCGTCGCGCAGCTTGACGAGTAGCTCGCCCGTGCTACGTACTTCAAAGTATGTGTAGGCGATGTTGGGCTGATCGAGGTGCATGCCGCCGATGAAAATTCCATAAGCTTCCGGATGCGCAGGTGCTTCGAGTTGTTCGAACGTGGCGGAGGCGGTGTAGTTCCCATTGCCGAGTGCCCTGGGCGAATAGAGAATGTGCGCGGGGCCAGTTGTCAGCTCCCAGCCGTCGCCAGAGGAGGTGTATTTCGCCCCACTGATTGGCGCCTCAGACCGGTCGGTTCGCGCAGTGTAGCCGCCTGGAATACCCCCGCCCGCGACGTTCATGTCCGGGTCGTCGGGAGGTGCCCCGGGATGCGCCGACGCGGTAGTATCGCCCGTGGATGGTGGCTTGGGTGCGCTACAAGCGCCGAGGGCAATGACTCCGAATATCAGCAAGCGTGATCGCAGCATGTAGAAACTCTCCTGAGGTTTTTGGAGGGAAGCGACAACACCTGGTTCAGCGGCCGCGCGCAATCGCGCGTTCGGCGAGCGTGTCAATGCGTTCCGGGGATATTGCCTTGATGAGCATGGCGAGCTTCGCGCGTTTGGTCATCACGACCTCTCGCACCCGGCCGGCGGCCGCCTCGATAATTCGGCGGGCGCAGTCGTCAACCTGCATGACCTTCCCCTTCTGAACCGGCCGCGTGCCGAGCGGCTGTCCGTCGGGGCCAAGGGCGCGTTCGGCGATATCCGTCGCGACGAAGCCCGGATAAATCATTGTCACAGACACCCCTGAGCCTTTCAACTCGATGCGGAGTGAATCGAAGAAACCGGCCATTGCGTGTTTGGAGCCCGCGTACAACGTCCTGGTTGGAACGCCGTTCTTTCCCGTGAGGCTGGAAACTCCAACGATTCGGCCCTTCGATCGCTTGAGGTGCGGAAGTGCATACCACGTGCAGTAAACCCCGCCGAAATAATTGATCTGCGTAATTCGATCGACAGCGTGGATGTCGCTAAGCTCGTCGAACCGCGCGTGCATGCTGATGCCGGCATTGTTGATGAGCGTATCGATGCGCCCAAATGTCTCAACCGTACGCTCGATCAGCCGGCGGCATTGATCGGAGTCGCTGACGTCGGTTTGAACGGCAATCACCTGCGCCCCCAGGGCCCGGCAGGTATCTGCAGCAGTCTCGAGTGTGGTTGGCTCGCGCGCAGCGAGTACGAGACTCGCGCCAAGACTCGACAGTTGCTGCGCCAGCTCGAGGCCAATTCCGGCGGAAGCGCCGGTGATTATGACGACGTTGTTGCGAAATTCATTCATCCGCGCCGAAATTAGGGGGCGCTGATGAGAACGCTAGTGACTCTTCTGTTTTGAATGCTTCTCAGTAGCCATTGCGATCTCTTTGGCGAGCGCGTCGAGCACCGCCTGAAGGGTTGCAGCCTGCTGCGTGACAACGACTTGAGCCGCATTCACCGCATTCGTTGCAACTTTGAGAGCAGCAACTTTCAACGCGGGATCGTCGGTTGCCTTCTTCACCGCGGCCTGAACTGCCGCCGCCAGGTCTTCCGCGGCCCGTTGCACGTCTGCGATGGAAACTGAGTCGCCCGTCGCAATTACTGGGTCGGCCTTCGGCGCCGTTGTGGGCTTGTCGGTGGGCTGCTGCGCATGTGCGCTCGTCGGTGCTGCCGCCCAGATAGAGGCGATGACGACACCGGCAAGGAGGCGGTTGAGGATTGTTCTGATCATATTGAAACGGTCCCGTGAAGAGAGAGTGTCCGGACGCATCCTTTGACACCAGGTCCCGGGAAACAGTTGCATTCAACACCTTTTTCTGCACAAACCGTACTAAAAAAGATGGGAAAAGACCCGCGCGACAGGCTCT
>JBDSBT010000020.1:0-16606 GCA_039921425.1 Gemmatimonadaceae bacterium
TCATGAGCTCGAAGCACATACGCGGCGACTTCAACGTCGCGTGGCCGACGGCAGAGATTGCCGTGATGGGTCCGAAGGGAGCCGTCGAGATTCTGTTCAAGAAGGACATTGCCGACAGCGACGACCCCGCCAAGGCAACCGACGAGAAGATCGAGGAGTATCGCTCGAAGTTCGCGCATCCGTACATCGCTGCGGGTCGCGGATACCTCGACGACATTATCGATCCGCGCGACACGCGTCCGCGCCTGATCGATGCGCTCGACTCGCTGAAAGGGAAGCGCGACAGGAATCCGCCGAAGAAGCACGGCAACATTCCCCTCTAATCCAAGGGGATGATTCACTAGATGTACCTGCATGCAAAACGTTGATTTATTGACGGTTACAGGAGTTGATTAAAGTGTATTATCAAAGACCTTGGCTGATCGATTTCCGCCGATGTGTTTAAGTCTCCGTCACTCGTAGATTCCTCCAGTGATATCAAAAGTTCTGATCGCCAATCGTGGAGAAATTGCGCTCCGTATTATTCGCGCGTGCCGGGAGCTCGGCATCCGAAGTGTTGCGGTCTACAGTGATGCCGACGCCAAGGCCCCGCACGTCCGCGAGGCCGACGAAGCGGTCAACATCGGACCAGCTCCGTCCTCCCAGAGCTATTTGCTTGGCGACGTTATCATTGCAGCAGCCACGGAATACGGTGCTGACGCGATTCACCCCGGTTACGGGTTCCTGTCCGAACGCGAATGGTTCGCGCGCGCAGTTCGTGATGCGGGCCTCATCTGGATAGGCCCGCCGGCTGAGGCAATCGCGGCGATGGGAAGCAAGACGGCAGCGCGAACACTCGCTGTTCAAAACGGAGTGCCGGTTGTCCCCGGAACGACTGAAGCGCTAAAGGATGCGGCTGCAGCCCGAGAGGTCGCGCAGCAATTCGGCTATCCGGTTCTTCTGAAGGCGGCAGCTGGCGGCGGCGGGAAGGGAATGCGTGTCGTGCGTCAGGAATCGGAGCTCGAGTCATCTCTTGATGCTGCCAGACGCGAGGCAAAGAATGCGTTCGGCGACGACGCCGTATACGTCGAGAAGTACATCGAAGGGCCGCGTCACGTAGAAATTCAGATCCTCGCCGACACTCACGGCAACGTCCTTTCGCTCGGCGAACGGGAATGCTCGGTTCAGCGGCGTCATCAGAAGATGCTCGAGGAAGCGCCCAGCGTTGCGGTGTCAACCGAGCTGCGCCGGGAGATGGGGGAAACTGCGGTCCGCGCCGCGCGCGCCGCCGGCTACGTCAACGCAGGAACCTGCGAATTTCTTCTCGACAAGGACGGCAAGTTCTACTTCCTGGAGATGAACACCCGCCTCCAGGTGGAACATCCGGTCACGGAGCTCGTCACCGGCATCGACCTGGTTCAGTGGCAGCTACGGATTGCATCGGGCGAGAAGCTCCCGTTCAAGCAGAGCGAGATTGTCCCGCGTGGGTGGGCCATCGAATGCCGCATCACGAGCGAGGACACTGCGAACGGGTTTCTCCCTTCGACCGGCCGCATCGAATATCTGCACTTGCCGAGCGGCCCCGGTGTTCGCTGGGATGGCGGAATAGAGATCGGGTCAGAGGTTGGGCTTCATTACGATCCGATGCTTGCGAAGCTAATTGTGTGGGCTCCAACGCGTGAACTGGCGATCGAGCGTATGCATCGCGCACTGCTCGAACTGACAATAGAAGGGGTAGAGACATCGCGGGACTTCCACCTGCGCTTGATGGAAGACCGGGATTTCCGGAGTGGGGCGATCGAGATTCAATGGCTGGAGCGAAAGCTTCCGGAGCTCGTGGCTGTCGCGCCACCCGAAGGCGCTCTTCGCGCAGCAGTGATCGCGGCCGCGCTATTTGCCGACCGCGACCGCAAACGTGGAACATCGGGAACACAAACTTCGATGAAGAATGCCCCCCTAGAGGTTGCGGGGTCCGCCGATTCATGGAAGCGGATCGGTCGTGCCGAAGGGCTTCACTGATGGCGCAAATGGTTTCGCTCGAGATCGAGTCGATCGCGGCCGGTGGTGACGGAGTTGGCCGCAACAGCGGGCTGGTGGTCTTCGTTCCTCGAACCGCTCCCGGCGAACTGGTCACTGCGCGAATCAATGGTCGTGGGACGTTCGCCCGCGGCTCGCTACGGACGATTACACGCGCGTCGGACGAGCGCGTAGAGCCGGTTTGTCCTCATTACGCGAACGACCGCTGCGGCGGATGCCAGATTCAGCACATGTCCTATCTCGCTCAGCTGCGGTCGAAGCAGAGGATCGTTCGAGATGCGGTCGAGCGAATCGGCAAGCGAAAAGCAGATGTTGCTGAAGTGCGCCCGAGCAGGGAGGAATGGCGCTATCGGGTCAAGCTCACGCTCGCAATGAGAAAGCAATCGAGCGGCGAGTGGTACGCCGGGCTCCACGCGTTCGACGATCCGACGCGGATCTTCCCGCTCGTCGATTGCCCGATCACGAATGAGGCGGTAGTGGAGGCGTGGCGAGTGGTAATGAAGCAGGCGCGATTTTTTCCGCCGGTTCAAGAGCTGCGCGGAAGTATTCGCCTTACCGGCGACGGTCCGGTCTTTGTTTTGATCGGCGGGACAAAATGGCCGAACGCGATTGACTTCTTCGACGCAATTCCGGAGATCGCCGCATTGTGGTGGGAGAACGATGAAGGAGCCCGCCGCATCGTCGGTGATAGACGTCCGCCGCGCTCATTACAGCCGCCGTCGTCGTCATTCGGCCAGATCAATCCACCCGTCGCCGATGACCTGAAGTCCCATCTCGCGAGTATCGTGTCCGCCTATTCCCCTGACACGCTCATCGATGCGTATTCGGGTGCCGGGGATGTGGCGATCGCGTTTGCGAAAAAAGGTGTGAGAGTCATTGCGATCGAGCTCGACAATGATGCGGCACGCTGGTGCGCGCTTCGTTTGCCGGAAGGTTCGGTGTCTGTGCGCGCCCGAGTCGAGGAGGCGCTCCCGAGTGCTCTGCCGGCAGATGCAGTGATCGTGAATCCGCCGCGCGCCGGAGTCGACGAGCGAGTGACCGAGATTCTCGAGGCAGCGGATATAAAGCCAAAAGTCATTGCGTACGTGAGTTGTAACCCTGCGACGCTGGCGCGCGACCTCTCCAGATTGCCTAGCTACCGCGTGGTTTCCCTCACTCCTTTCGACATGTTTCCACAAACGGCGCACGTCGAATCGGTGTGCGAGCTCGTTCCGGGCGCCGCATGAAATACGTCGTCGATCTTAACGGTGCGCGTCACGAGGTCGGCCTCGAGGGCGATTCGGTGACGTTGAATGGTGAAACAGTTACCGCGCACCTCGAGGACATCGACGGCACCCCGGTTCGATTGGTCACGATTGGACGCGAAGTGCATCGCGTTGTCGCGAGACGCGGTGCAACTCGGGGAGCATACACGCTCTGGGTGGACGGTTATCGATTCGAAGGCGAAGCGCTCGATGAGCGCACGAGAGCAATCCGCGACATCACGGCCGCGTCTTCGAAATCTTCCGGACCTGCTCCCGTAAATGCACCGATGCCCGGACTTGTCGTTCGCATCAGCGTTGCGGTAGGTGACAAGGTTCAGGCGGGACAGGGAGTCGTCGTAATGGAAGCGATGAAAATGGAAAACGAGCTGCGAGCATCGGCCGCGGGAATCGTCAAGGCGATTCACGCCGAAGTTGGCAAAGCGGTGGAGAAGGGAACGGCGCTCGTGGAGCTTGTGGCGGACTCGTGAGGTCAGTCGACGCCCCGTTAACCAGAGATTCAAGACTAGACGCGAGCCGCTGGGAAGGCTAAAAAAAACGCGCCGCTTGCGGTGAACTGGGGTTCGCATACGTTCTTATTCGCCTGCGCGGCCTCGGGTTTCCCCGAATCGCCTCCACACCGCGGGCCAACGAAAAAAGGACTCGTCAATGAAGCGAATTTTCGCCCGTAGTGTGGTGCTGCTGCTGGGGTCAACTGTGGGATTTGCACTTCAGGCGCAAACGTCGGCCCCGCCGCCCCCTCCTAACGTTCTGGTCATCGGGCGGGAAGAAGTGAAGGTAGGACATGCGGCTGATCACGCGCTGTTCGAGGCCGGATGGCCGGCGACGTATGCGAAGCACAAGTATCCGACCAACTACCTGGCCATGACGTCGATGACCGGCCCGAATGAAGCCTGGTTCATGGTCGGTTACCCGACGTTCGCGGCGATGGAAAAAGACAATGACATGTCCAGCGCCAACGATGCGATGAGCACTGAGCTGAAACAACTGTCGAAAGGGGATGCGGAACACATCAACAACAACACCAGCATGATACTCCAAAGTAATCCGGAGCTGAGTTACGGGGCACCCGTGGTGCTGCCCCAAATGCGGTATTTCCAGGTTGCAACCTTTCGGGTGCGGCCCGGTCACGATGCCGATTTCGCGAAGGCAGTGACGATGTACCGAGACGGCTACGCGAAAGCGAAAATCGACCATCCATGGGCGACCTATCACATCATTAGCGGTGCCCCGGACGGCACATACGTGATAATGTTTCCGATGAAGTCGCTGGCCCTTCTCGATAATGGACCTGCGGAGGACAAAACGTTCATGGGGATCGTCGGCAACGATGGAATGCAGGCGCTGGGCAAGCTGGCGAGCGATGGGATCGTTTCGTCCACGTCGCAGATTTTCGAGTTCAGCCCGAAGATGAGCTATGTCTCAAAAGAATGGAAAGCGGCAAATCCGTCATTCTGGAAGTAGCTTCCGATACCTGCAGTTGCGGATCCCAGCACTAACAGCAATCGACGATCGTCGATTGCTGTTAGTCGCTTGCAGGCGGTTGACTTAAGGGCCTTTTGGCCAGTAAGTTTATCGGCTGTCCCAGATCACCATAAATCAATCGCGTCCGTCACCCCGGGTAGTCAATCCGTGGTGGGGGCTCGATGCACGAACACACTATCAATGAAGACTTACAGCGCAACGCCGGCTGACATCCAGCACGACTGGTTCATCGTAGACGCCGAAGGTATGGTCCTCGGCCGACTTGCCGCAGAGGTCGCCAGGATCATCCGCGGCAAGCACAAGCCGATGTACACGCCGCACATGGACACCGGCGACAACGTCATCGTGATCAATGCTTCCAAAGTCCGCGTCACCGGAAAAAAGGGAGAGCAGAAACGCTACTTCCATCACACCGGGTACATGGGCCACGAGCGTTTCACGCCGTTTGCCTCGATGCTCGACAAGCACCCCGAGCGCGTAATAGAAAAAGCTGTATACGGCATGCTGCCGAAGACGGCACTCGGACGGCAGTCACTGCGCCGCAAGCTCCGCGTTTTCGCAACCGACAAGCACTCCCACGCTGCCCAGCAGCCCAAGGTGCTCGACCTCAACAAGAAGAGTGAGACGAAGTAATGGCTGAAGCTGGCACCACTCACACAATTGGACGCCGCAAGGAAGCGCGCTGTCGCCTGTACTTGAAGCCCGGTTCGGGCAAATGGCAGGTGAACGGCCGCACGCTCGGCGACTATTTCCCGCGCTCTGCACACGTCGCCGCAATCCAGCAGCCGTTCACGGCAACCGACACGCTCGGCCGCTTCGACATCATGGCTCGTGTAGATGGTGGCGGACTCACCGGACAGGCCGGTGCTCTTCGCCTCGCAGTAGCTCGTGCTCTCGTCAAGCTCGACGAGACACATCGCCGGAAGCTCCGGGACCTCGGGCTTCTGACTCGTGATGCCCGCGCAGTCGAGCGTAAAAAGCCCGGCCGTCCAAAGGCACGCAAGAAGTTCCAGTTCTCCAAGCGTTAATCGGACCTCTCACTGAATGACTGAACCAAACCTCGATCAACTACTAGCCGCCGGAGTTCACTTCGGCCACCAGACCCGTCGCTGGAACCCGAAGATGCGTCGTTTCATCTTCGCGGAACGCAACGGCATCCACATCATCGACCTCCAGAAGACCTTGCGTCAGCTTGAGATCGCGAAAACGCTGGCACGCAATGTCGTGCTCCGTGGAGAAAGCGTTCTGTTCGTCTGCACCAAGCGCCAGCTCGTCAACATCGTCAAGGATGAAGCCGATCGCGCTGGTGCGATGCACATCACCGAGCGTTGGCTTGGCGGACTCCTCACCAACTTCCAGACTGTCAAGAAGCAGGTCCGGAAGCTGAAGGACCTCGAAGCCGGCAGCGAGGCAGGCGGAGATTTCGAAAACTACACGAAGAAAGAACAGCTCATGATGAGCCGTCAGCGTGACAAGCTTTCGAAGAACTTGAGCGGCATCAAGAACCTGAGCCGTCTGCCTGGCCTGATGTTCGTGATCGACTCCAAAAAGGAGCGCATCGCGGTGGCCGAGGCGAACAAGCTTGGCATCCCGATCATCGCGCTTGTCGATACGAACGCCGATCCGGATCTCATTACAGTTCCAATCGCCGGCAACGACGATGCAATCAAGTCGGTAGAGCTGGTCACGCACGCAATTGCTGACGCGATCATCGAAGCGAAGCGGGAAGCTCCGATTCGCGAGGAAGCAGAAGAGACCGAGTCGTACACTTACAGCTCCGACCGTGGCGCCGAGCCGGAAGGCGAAGGCGACCGGAAGAGAAAACGCCGTCCGCGGCGTCGCCGGGCAAAGCCGGAAGCAGTTGCAGCACGGCTCAAGACTGGCGGAGAGGGTGAAACAGCAGGAGAGGGCGAAGCGGCCGGCGAGGGCGAAGCGGCATCTGATGCCGGCGACGCGTCTGACTCGGGTGAGTCTGGAGCTAACGCCGAATCATCGGAAGGTTAACTTCCTCCTGCCTGCGGGCAGACCCGCCGCCGGCCACAAAGCCGGCGGCGTTCTTTTAACCGATCACTACGCGCTCGAGAGCGCGAGTTCGAATAACGAAGGGGCAGAGAGATGTTCACAGCAAAAGACGTGATGGCACTCCGGCAGCGCACTGGCGCCGGCATGATGGACGCAAAAAAGGCCCTCGAAGAGAACGAGGGCGACATGGACAAGGCCGCCGAGAACCTTCGCGTGAAGGGAATCGCAAAGGCTGATAAGCGTGCCGGAAAGCAGACGTCCGAAGGCGCCATCACCAGCTACATCCATCACAACGGAAAAGTTGGAGTACTCGTCGAGGTCAACTGCGAGACCGATTTCGTCGCACGCACGGATGACTTCAAGAACCTTTGCCGCGAGATCGCTCTTCACATCGCGAGCGCTGCGCCGGTCTCCGTAGACAAGGACGGGGTTCCGCAGGAGCGCGTTGACAGCGAGCGTCGGGTAGCCGAAGAGCAGGCGAAGGCGAGCGGCAAGCCCGACAACATCGTCCAGCGCATGGTCGAGGGAAAAGTCGAGGCTTACTATAAGGACAACTGCCTCGTTTATCAGCCGTGGATTCGCGAGCCGAAGAAGTCGATCTCCGATCTCATCAAGGAAACGTCGTCGAAAGTAGGAGAGAACATCGTCGTTCGTCGCTTCACGCGGTACCAGATGGGCGAGGAGTAAAAGCGCTTGACCAGTTCGGCGTATTCGCGGGTTCTCCTGAAAGTCTCCGGCGAGGCTCTCGCCGGAGGCAAGGGAACCGGTTTCGATTTTGATACCCTGGGGCGTATCGCTGGCGAGATCAAAGAGGTTGTTGACATGGGTGCCGGCATCGGGCTCGTCATCGGCGGCGGCAACATCGTTCGCGGCGCGCAATTCTCGAAGCTCGGCATGGACAGGGTTGGCAGCGACTACATGGGCATGCTCGGAACAGTCATCAACGCGCTGGCGGTTCAGGACGTCCTGGAGAGAGCAGGCGTCGAGACGCGGGTGATGACTGCGATTAACATGGAGCAGATCGCGGAACCTTTCATTCGGCGGCGCGCGTTGCGCCATTTTGACAAGGGTCGCGTCGTAATTTTCGCCGGTGGCACCGGCAATCCATATTTTTCGACAGATACTGCC
Source organism: Gemmatimonadaceae bacterium (assembly GCA_039921425.1). Lineage (GTDB taxonomy): Bacteria > Gemmatimonadota > Gemmatimonadetes > Gemmatimonadales > Gemmatimonadaceae > UBA4720. The sequence continues at coordinate 7,914 of JBDSBT010000020.1, forward strand.
GCGGCGCTTCGCGCCATCCAGACGAAATCGCAGGTCATCATCAAGGCCACGAGCGTCGATGGCGTGTATTCTGCCGATCCAAAGAAGGATCCGACTGCAACGCTGTTCACCGAGATCAGCTATCGCGACGTCATGCTGAAGGAGCTTGGCGTGATGGACCAGACCGCGATCGCCCTCTGCCGGGAAAACACGCTGCCAGTAATTGTTCTGAACATCAACACTCCTGGAGCGATCGCGCGAGCCGTCAGCGGTGAGCGCATCGGGACACTGGTTCAATGAGCACGATTCCGCAGATCACGAAGGATTCCCGCACGGCGATGGAGAAGTCGCTGGAAAGCTCGAAGCGCGAGCTGGCTTCAATCCGCACCGGCAAGGCGAGCACGAGCCTTCTCGACACCGTTCGCGTCGAAGTTTACGGACAGACGATGCCGATCAATCAGGTCGCGAGCGTTTCCGCGCCAGAGCCGCGAATGCTCACCGTCACGCCCTGGGACAAAGGGCAGACTTCGGCGATCGAGAAGGCCATCCGCGATTCCGATCTCGGACTGAATCCGATGTCCCAGAGCGGCGTCATTCGTGTTCCGCTGCCGGCGCTGAACGAAGAGCGACGAAAGGATCTCGTCAAAGTGGTGCACAAACTGGCCGAGGAAGCGCGCATCGGCATTCGTCACGCGCGCACAGAAGGCCGCGACAAGCTGAAGAAGCTGGATCACACGAGTGAAGACGACGTCAAGCACGCTGAGAAGGATCTTCAGAAGATGCATGACGACTTCATTTCGAAGATCGATGATCTGCTAAAGGGAAAAGAAGCCGAAATAATGGAAGTCTGAGCTCGTGTCCGAGCTCACAAGGCGGGTGCTGTTCGCGCTTGTCGGCGCGCCCCTTACTGTCGCCCTAATCTTCGTTGGCGGCTGGGTGTTCGCTTCGGCTTTAGGGGCAATTGCGGCAATCGGCGCATGGGAGCTGCTGCGCATGGCGCGGGCTGGCGGAACGGAGCCACTCGAGATCCCCGCAATCGTTCTCGCTGCAGCTATTCCACTTGCAGTGCATGCGAGCTACCTCGGTGTGTTCAACGTGACGATCACGGCCGCGGTGCTCGTGTTCCTCGCACTGCTCGCCGCAGTCATCTGGGCGCGCGGTGTGGAACGGAAACCGCTCGTGTCATTTTCAGTCACGCTCGCCGCGGTTATCTATCCGTCGCTCGTCGCGTACATGTATCCGCTGCGGTATCACGACTATGCGGTCGGCGCGCTGTCCGGAACGATCCTCGTGATGTTTCCAATCGCCGTAACGTGGGCAACTGACACAGGCGCTTATGCGTTCGGACGCATGCTTGGGAAACACAAGCTGATTCCGGCGGTGAGTCCGGCAAAGACAATCGAAGGCGCCATCGGCGGACTGCTGGTCGCGATCATCGGCGCGTGGCTCTATTCGCATCTTTTGCTGAGGCCGTTCGCGCAGCTCGGATTGAGTCCGACGGGCCTCGTAATATTCGGAATTGCGATCGGCGTTGTCGGCCAGCTCGGTGACCTCGCGGAGTCGCTGCTCAAGCGCGACGCAGGCGTCAAGGACTCGTCGAAGCTGCTTCCGGGTCACGGTGGGATTCTGGACAGATTCGACAGTCTCCTCTTTGTGCTGCCGGTTGCCTATCTGCTCCTCGGCGCGTTGCTGCTGCCGGCTCCAGCATGAACCGGCAGGGAGTCGCGATTCTTGGGTCGACAGGCTCGATTGGGACCACGGCGCTGCGTGTACTCGCTCGCCAGAAGGATCGTTTCTCAGTTACGGCCCTCACTGCGAATACAAATGCGCCACTGTTGGCGGAACAGGCGAGGGAATTTTCGCCAGCATACGTCGGTCTCGTTTGTCATGACGGAACTGCCGGCAGCGATTGGCGGACCGGTGCCGAGGTTCTCGTAGAAGCCGCGACACGCGGCGACACGAATATAGTTCTCAACGCGGTTGTCGGTGCCGCCGGGCTCGACGCTACACTCGCCGCGCTGCGAGCAGGCAAGCGCGTTGCGCTGGCGAACAAGGAGACTCTCGTCGTCGCCGGCGCGCTTGCGGAGCAGGCTTGCAAGGAAGGCGGCGGAGAAATCGTACCCGTAGACAGCGAGCACAGCGCGATTCTTCAATGCATCGGAACGCGGCCGCGGTCGGAAGTCCGGCGGATTATCCTGACAGCGTCGGGGGGACCGTTTCGGGGATGGAGCAAGGAGCAGCTCGCCGCCGCGACCCTGGAGGATGCACTCAGGCATCCGACCTGGACGATGGGGCGTAAGATCACCATAGACAGCGCCACGCTTGCCAACAAAGCGCTCGAGGTTATCGAAGCCCATTTCCTTTTCGGCCTCGATTACGACCAGATCGACGTTGTGGTGCATCCGCAAAGCATCGTTCACTCGTTCGTCGAGTTCATCGACGGGAGTGTCGTGGCGCAGATGAGTGTTCCAAGCATGGAGCTTCCGGTATTGTACGCCCTGACGCACCCTGAACGCGCACACGACGACGGTGTAGCAGGTTTTGACCCTGTGCGGAACTCGCCGCTGACTTTTGAGCCGGTTGCGATTTCGAGATTTCCTGCGCTTGGGCTCGGAATCGGCGCGGGCAAGCGAGGCGGCGCGGCACCTGCGGTTTACAATGCGGCGAATGAGCAGGCGGTAGCGTTGTTTCTCGACGGCAAGATCAAATTTGGAGACATCCCAAGAGCTATCGGGTCTGCGCTGGACCGGCTGGGTGACCTGCCGGGTGGCAACAGGGAGGAGCTGCTCGAGGCGGATGCCTCGGCACGAATGCACGTTATGGAGCTGTTCTGATGCTGGTATACATCGCACCGATTTTTGTATTTGGTCTCGTGGTGTTCGTCCACGAGCTCGGCCACTTTCTGGCGGCGAAAGCCGTCGGCGTGTACACGCCCCGATTCTCAATCGGATTCGGCAGGGCGCTGTGGCGTCACCGCCATGGCGAGACGGAATACGTTCTCGCGCTGCTGCCAATTGGTGGGTACGTGCGGATGGCGTCGCGGGAAGACGAGACCACTGCATTTCTCGAGGGCGGATCGGAAAATTCAGCCACTCAGCTGACAGAGAGCGGCGATGCAATGGATCCAGACGCAATGGTGCCGTTCGGGCCGAAACCGATTCCGCCTGACCGGTGGTTCGAGTCGAAGCCGTTGTGGGCGAGGATGATGATTCTTCTTTCTGGCGTCACCATGAACGTGATCCTTGCGTTCGTCGTCACGACGGGAATGTTCATCCATTACGGCGATCCGTACTTGTCCACGAAGGCGGATTCGTTGTTCACCGGAAGGCCAGCGGCTCTGGCTGGGCTTCAGCATGGCGACAGCATCCTGACGATCGAAGGCGCGAAAGTCGATTGGGGGGCTCTGGTAGCCAAAGTGAGCGCGTCGCCGGGAGTTTCGCTCAGGTTTGATGTGTTGCGCAGCGGAAGTGTCAAACAAATCGACATTACGCCGGCCGCCGACACTGCGACGAATCCATCGACCGGAAAAATCGAGAACGTCGGGCGCATTGGCATTGTGCCGACTCAGTCTTCGCGTCCGATTGGTTTTGGCAATGCGGTCGTTGCTGGAGGCAAGGCGACGTGGCTCATGGCAGGAACCGTAATCGAGGCGCTCCGCGGACTGGCGACGCGCAAGGTGTCGGCGAGTGAGCTTGGCGGTCCAATCATGATCGCGCAGGCATCGGTCCAGGCGGCGCGCGGCGGCGGGGAACAGCTTTTCTTCCTCATCGCGTTGATCAGTACCAACCTCGCCGTATTCAATCTGCTGCCGATTCCGATTTTGGATGGCGGGCAGATCGCGATCAACGTGCTCGAGTCGATCAAGGGCAAAGCGTTCAGCTCGAAAACCCGTGAGTACATCCTTCGGGCGGGTCTGGCCGCGGTTCTCCTTCTGTTCGCGCTCGTAACCTACAACGATTTGCGACGGCTACTCGTTAGCGTCGTTCAACGACTGAGCTGATTAACCGGGCGAAGAGTTCCGGGTTTTGAACAGCCGAAAAAGATACCAAAGAGACGGAAACAGCACGGCGCTGCCGGCGACGAGCGCCCAAACGGAAAACACCAACGTCGCCCGAGGTGCGGAAGCCTGGTCGATTGTGTAACGGCCCGGGATTATCGCTGGGTACTGCGCCATGGCCCAGCCCCAGAGTATCAGCGTTGCCTGTGTTGCAGCCGCGACGCGTGCGATTATATAGTGGCGAAGCCAAAGGGCCGCAATGGCGACGACTGCGGCGGCGCCTGTGGCCAACTGCTGGGGCAGCGTCCACATGCTCGTCATCAGAGACTTGTGGAGGTCGGGCGCGAAATAGTAAGCGAGGCCCAATGCGCCGAACGCAGCGACGAAGACGGCAACGGCCGCAAGCAGAGCCCGGGTCCTGAAATCCTCCCTCACCGGTGTGGCGCCGGCATCGACCGTCAGATAAACCGCGGCGAGGAACGTGAACAACGTAAGCGCGAAAATTCCGCAAGCGATCGGAAAGGGGGCGATCCACGGAGCAAAAAATCTTGCGTAGGTCCCCGCGTTCGCGCTGACTTTTCCGATCGATCCGCTGGCAATCGCACCGACGCAGATCCCAAGAATCAAAGGTGTTATCACGCTTGCGCCCGCAAAAATGCGCCCCGCCGCGTGCTCGGTCGCCGACGGCTTCACGTCATAAGCACGGAAAGCAAAGGCGCATCCGCGAAGCACGATTCCAATCAGCATCAATCCGAGCGGAACGTTCAGCTCAGTGGACAGAAGGGCAAAGGCAGGAGGAAAGCAGGTGAAGAGCAGCACGACGACCAGAACCAGCCACACATGATTTGCTTCCCACACCGGACCAATGGCGTGAGCGATCAGCTCGCGCTGTTCGCGTTTTCGCTCTCCCGATGCAAGAAAATCCCACACGCCGCCTCCGAAATCGGCGCCGGCGAGAACCACATAGGCGGTCAAGGAAACGAGCACCGCCGCGGCGCAGATATTCGCCAGTGTAAACAATGAAGTCATATCAGATGGGACTTTTAACGATGTGTCTGTACAGCAGCACCGTTACTACGACGCCGAGCATCAGGTAAAGCAGCGAGAACACGGCGAACGGAATGACGAGCGCTGGCATTGGCGTTACAGCATCAGCCGTCCGCATCACTCCCTGAATTATCCAGGGCTGACGTCCAACTTCTGTCACCGTCCACCCCGCCTCGATCGCCGCAAAGCCCATCGGTGCCGCGACTGCAATTGCGCCAAGAAGCCTGCGGTCAGTGAAGATTCCGCTTCGCGTTCGCAGCGCCGCAACTGTGACCCAGACTCCAAGCAGCGCCATATAAATGCCGAGTCCGACCATGATCTGAAACGCGATGTGAACCGTGGGTACGTGCGGCCAGTCGGTCCTGTTAACCGAATTCAATCCCTTCACTGTCGCGTTAGGATCGTGAAACGCGAGGAACGACAGGCCTCGCGGAATTTCGACGGCATAGCGAGTTTGCCGGGAATCCATGTCAGGGATGCCGCCGATGCGCAACGGGGCTCCTTGCTGCGTCTGAAACTGCCCCTCCAGTGAAGCGAGTTTTACCGGCTGCCATTGCGCTACGAACCTCGCGCTCAAGTCCCCAGAGACTGGCTGCACGATCATCGCCGGGACTGCGACGAAGAGCGCAATCGACATGGCGTGACGATGAAACACGTTGGCGGGATCACGACGGAGCATGAATGCATGAATTCCTGCGACAGCGATTCCTGTCGCAGCATACGCGGCGATGGACATGTGCAGCGTTTGTGAGAACGATCCCGGATTCAGCATCGCGACGAAGGGGTCTATGTCGACTGGCACTCCGTCCACCAGGCGAAATCCTGCTGGCGTATTCATCCAGGAGTTTGCCATCACCACAAAAATTCCGGACACAACGCCGCTGACAGCAACGGCAACGCCAGCCAGCATGTGCCTCGCCGGAGAAATTCGTTTCCATCCGTACAGGTAAATTCCCAGGAAGATTGCTTCGGTGAAGAAGGCGAATCCTTCCAGCGAGAATGGCATCCCGATGAGTGGGCCGGCATACCGCATGAACTCGGGCCACAGGAGTCCGAGTTCGAAGCTGAGAACGGTTCCGGACATCGCCCCCACCGCAAACAGAATCGCGGAACCGCGAGCCCAGCGCTTTGCAAGATCGAGGTAGACCTCGTCGCCTGTTCGTCGCCAGCGCCACTCGGCGATCACCATCAGTACAGGCATGGCGATGCCGACCGCTGCGAATACAATATGGAATGCCAGGGAAATCGCCATCTGCGATCGCGCTGCGAAAAGGTCGGTCATTGCGGTTCGACGGCGAAAACAGGCATGTTGGGGCAGATGTTCGAACGACATATTCGGCCGCGAGACGCCGTAGCACAATACATGCTAGTTTTTCGGCTGAAAGGCGATCTCGTCGCTAGCCTCCTTCAATCCGGAGCTTCACAATGATGTACTGGTGGCAATTCCTGCTGATCGAGGTTGGCGTAGTAGTGCTCGTGGCTCTCATTTTTGTTCTGGCGTCCATCTCTGATGTTCGGCGCTACTTGCGGATCAGAGGCATGTAGCGACCCTCAGGCGGTGTCGAGGTAACCTTGCTGGCGCTGAGTCCGAGTGTGGAGTTCAAGCGTTGAATCGGGGACCTTGCCCCGGTAAGTTTCAATGCTATGCCTTTTCCGGGTCTCGATCGGCGAATCGCTGAGATTCGAGAGCTAATCGCCGCAGCCGCGAGACGTGGCGGGCACGGCCAGAAGACGACGATCATCGCTGTCACCAAGACGCACGGACCGGATGCGCCAGCCGCGGCGTTTGAAGTGGGAGTCGCGGACGTAGGCGAAAACAGGGTGCAGGAAGCGATTGGAAAAATGGCCGATGTGTCGGTGGCGGTTCGCTGGCACCTCATCGGGCACCTCCAGAGAAACAAGGTCAAGTCACTCGACAACTTCTCGCTGTTCCATGCCCTCGACAGTGGTCGGCTGGCCGAGGCGGTCCATCGTTTTGGCGTTGATCGCGAGAGGCCGGTTGAAGTGCTTGTTCAGGTGAATCCGGCGCGTGAGGAGACCAAGGGCGGGTTCGATGTCGAGGAAGTCGCGGAGCTTGCCGATCGGCTTGCTCCAATGAAGGGAATTGTCGTACGCGGGGCGATGACAGTTGCACGGCTTGGCGCTGATGAACAGGAACTTCGTGAGACCTTCGCGGCAGTTCGCGAAACGCGGCGTGTGCTCCAGGCGGCTGGTCATCCCGCGACGGAGCTGTCGATGGGGATGTCCAGCGATTACGAGCTGGCGGTAGAGGAAGGCGCGACGATGGTCCGCCTCGGATCGATCCTGTTTGGAGAGCGTGTCAGATGATCGACGAAAAGCCCGGCACGACGACAACACCCCGCTACCGCACGCTTACCTCCGACAGGGCAGCCGACGAAATAGAAAAGGAAGTCCTGGCAAGATGGTCCGAGGACCGCGTGTTCGAGCGCACCCAGCAGGCATCGCCCGATCAGCCCAGGTACATCTTCTTCGAGGGCCCGCCGACGGCCAACGGGCGTCCCGGAATTCACCACGTTTTTTCCCGAACGGTGAAGGATCTCTTCTGCCGTCATCGCACGATGCACGGATTTGTCGTTCCGCGAAAAGCCGGCTGGGACACTCACGGCCTGCCGGTGGAGATCGAAGTCGAGAAACAACTTGGCATCAGCGGCAAGCAGGACATCGAGCGCATCGGCGTTGAGAAATTCAACCAGCTCTGTCGCGAAAGCGTCTGGAAATACCGTGGCGACTGGGAAAAGCTGAGCGAGCGGATTGGATTCTGGCTCGACTACAGTGACCCGTACGTCACGTACACCAATAATTACGTCGAAAGCGTGTGGTGGGCTCTCAAGACGCTGTACGATCGCGACCTGCTCTATCGCGGGCACAAGATCCTTCCGTACTGCTCGCGGTGCGAAACGGCGTTGTCGAGTCACGAAGTGGCGCAGGGATACAAGGACGACAAGGATCCCAGTCTCTACATCGCCCTCGATCTCGCTGGCGATTCCAGAATACGGAGACGGATCCTCGTCTGGACGACGACACCGTGGACGCTCGTCTCGAACGTCGCGCTCGCTGTTCATCCCGACCTCGAATATTTGGAGCTCACGAAACGCAACAGCGACGGCACCGAGCACATCATCCTCGCAACGTCGCGCGCATCCGCAGTACTTGGCGAAGACTTCACCGATCGCTGGGCGACTATCGGCACGATGAAGGGTGCAGAGCTCGTCGGTACGAAATACAAGAGACCGCTCGACTGGGTAAAGCTTGAAACGGGCAAGCATGAAGTGATCGTGGGTGAAGGCTTCGTCTCCGCTGACGATGGAACCGGTGTCGTTCACATGGCGCCTGCGTTCGGCGCGGACGACTACGCCGCGGGCCAACGCAACGGATTGTCGTTCGTCCAGCCGGTTAACGGCCGCGGAGAATTCCCGGCCGACATGCCGCTCGTTGGCGGAATGTTCGTCAAGAACGCCGACGAAAAGATCATCGCCGAGCTCAAGCGGATTGGCGTTCTATGGAAGGCGGGGACGATCGAGCATTCGTACCCGCATTGCTGGCGCTGTGACACGCCGCTTCTCTACTATGCGCGCACGTCGTGGTTCGTGAAGACGAGCTCGTACAAGGAATCGATGCTCGCGCGGAATTCCCGTGTTGATTGGAGTCC
>JBDSBT010000021.1:0-5088 GCA_039921425.1 Gemmatimonadaceae bacterium
CCTCAAACCGCGAAAAACGGTTGAGCGGGTACTGTGTAGACAAGAATGCGTTTCGCAGCACGTATCTGGTGTACAATACGGACAGCGTTTGAAAGGTTCCGTCCTTGCTCGTCTCGATCGTTCCGCCGCTTTGCGGCAGAAACACGGGCTGCTGATAAGCGCCCGCGGTGTACTGCCAGCGGTGACTGAGATTTGCATAGGCGCCAAATACGCTTGCATCACGCAGCTGTCCGTATACGGACGCTGAGAGCGCAATCTGATCGTTCCCCAGCAGATCGCTGAGCACGATCGTCGTGCCGCCGTTGAAACCGCTCAAGCCGTACTGACTGCCTGTGGCATATCCGACTTCCGGCTGCGCAATGTAGTCAGGCTTGAACCCGACCGAATACGCGTAGTCCCGGAAGCGCGCTGTGTCCGGCAATGCGAAATCGGGGTTTGCGTTGAGCAATGCGACTGTCGTCGACTGGACTTCGTTGTTCTGAGCCTCACCCGCTGACAGGATGTTCGACGGCCGGGAGCCGCCGGGGGCTCGGTATATGGAGGCCTGCAGTCCGCCCGCGCGTTTCGCACTGTCAGTTGTCACGCCGTTGGTAGCCGACGACGGCGTCATCGTCGAGATGGGAATCGTGGGGACGTTCATCACGAGTCCGGTGTTCGCGGCAGGCGCGTACTTGAATGCGACAGTCTTGAGCCTGCGCGGATTGTCCATCGCCCACACGGTGTAATCGCCGTTTTCGTAGTAAGTAAACGCCATCCGGTCGGCGCCGCGTGCCCAGGTGAGCGCAGGGCTGTACTCGGTGATAGCCTGAACACCGCCGAGCACGTTCGTCAGCTGATAGTGCTGATGATCGTTGAAGTCGTATAGGTAAATGTTGGCAATTCCCGTCCGCTCGCTAATGAAGGCGAGCGTTTGTCCATCCGGCGCCCACTGCGGATTGAGATTGTGGCCAGCCTGATTGGGCAGTACCTGCACCGACTTCGTATCGAGATCGAAAACCGCAATCTGCCATCTCGCAAACTTGAGTCGCGCGAGATCCGTGTCGGGGCCGCGATCCGAAGCGAACGCGATTCTCTTTCCGTCGGGCGACCAGACAGGCTGAAGGTCACCGTAAATGTCGTTCGTCAGCTTCGTGAGGTTCTTCCCGTCTGCATCGACTACATACAAGTCGGTAATGCCGCCGCGTGTTCCGCTGAAGACGATCTTCTTGTCGTCGGGCGAGTACGATGGACCTGTTACTGCTTCCACATCGAGATCTAGCCGTTTCCTCACGCTCCGCGTGGGGATGTCCAGCAGATACAGCACATCCTTGCCTTCGCGTTGCGCGGTGAATGCAAGCGTTTTCCCGTCGTTCGAGAACGCGCTCTGCGAATAGAGCAGTCGCAGCTCCTCGAAGTTCGGATCGAGCGTGCTCTTCACAAGACGTTTCACGCGTTCGCCGGTGACTGCGTTGCCAAGCCACAGGTCGATGAACAGCTCGCCCTTTTTCTGGTTGCCGTTCGAAAGGAAGGCGATGTACTTGCCATCCGCGGACAATGTCGGAGCGAGGAAGATTTCTCCGCCAGACAATTTCTTGGTCAACAGCGGCTGCGCAAACACCCGCGGCCGTTGGAGAACTGAAGCGGTTGGCAGGTACTGGGACTGCACTGCTTCGCGCCATGCCGAACCGACGTCCGCAAGGGACATTCCGAGTTCACGTGAGAATGCGCGCTCCACCCCGACCGCCGGCGTATTGCGAAGGATTTCGCCGATTGCTGCATCACCCCACCGCTCGCCGATATACTGCATGAATGACTCACCGTAGCGATACGGAAAATATTTGTCAGGGCGTTCGGTCATCTGCTCGACCGTCGGGATATTGCCGGCGACCGCTGCATCGCGCAGCCATGATGCCGTCAACGGATGTGTGGGGCCATTCGACAGATACTCGGCCATACCCTCCATGAACCACAACGGAGGATTGATGCGCTCGAGTGTCTGCTGGTTAGCGCCTGCACGTCCACGTGCAAAAATATCGTACTGGAATTCGTGTACCATTTCGTGCGCGAGAACCTGCTCGAAGCTGCCAAGGTCGCCGGTGAGGGGCAGAATAAGGCGATGCCTTGAAGATTCGGTGACGCCGCCAACGCCCTCTCCGAGATCGCCAGTCACGTTGTTCTGCGCGAAATCAGCGCGGGAGGAGAACAGGATGATCGGCTTTTTCTCGCGGAACTGGTGGCCAAGCACCTTCGACAGGCGCGCGTATGAACGCTCCGCCATCCGGGCCGCGGCGGTCACTGCCTGCTTTTCACCGGGATAGTAGTGGACGAGGAAATGCTCGGTCTCGAGTACCCGCCACTTCAAGTGTTTGTACTGTACCTGGTTCTGCCCGAAGTATTGCTGGGCGTTGAGCCGGGAGGCGCCAACAAGGGCGAAGGCGAACACCAATGCACGTACCACTTTCATTGTCCCGCTCCGTTTATACGGTTGGCACCACTTCCGCGTCGCTCCACAGCCGCTCGATCTGATAGAACGATCTCAGAGTCGGATGAAAGATGTGCACGACAAAATCGACGAAATCCAGCAAAACCCATCTGCCCTGTTGAACACCCTCGACATGGTGAACCCTTACGCCCTCTTTCTTCATTTCGGCGATTATGTGCTCGCCGATTGAACGGACGTGCGTGTCGGATGTTCCGCTGGCGATCACAAAATAGTCAGTCATGTCGGTGACGCCCTGCAGGTTCAGCAGTACGACGTCATTGGCTTTCATGTCCTGCGCCAGGTGAGCGGCACGCAGAGCCTCGGGCTCGCGCGCGGGTGCTAGGGCTGAAACTGACGTTGCCATTCTACTCCGGAAAAATCGTGGCTTGCTAGCGAACTATACTGGCCAGCGCGGGCTTTTGTTAGCGATAAAAAGCATAAGTCGCGCCGGTAGTGCGGAGGCGGGCACCGCGGCTACCGGTAAGAGCGGGTATAAGGCAGGTTTGGCAAGGCGGGTAAGCCGGGTACCGGTAAGGGCGAGTAAAGCAGGACGAGCGGGTGTGGCAGTGGCAGAACGGAACCGAAGTGCCGTCATACACCTGCCTTGCTCGCCCTGACCGGTAGCTGCCGTACCCGCCTGTGCAAGGCGCCTAGCCCTTAATAACCCAGACTTTGATCTCGGGATGTACGTCCGCGTGCAGGCGGATTGGGACGCGGTACACACCGAGTGCCTTGATCGGATCCTTAAGGTCGATCTGACGCTTCTCGATCTCGAAACCCTGCTCAGCGAGCTGCTGAGCGATGTCGGCGGACGTCACCGAGCCAAACAGCTTTCCCTCTTCGCCGACGCGGGCGGAGAACGTCAACGAGACCTGCTCGATCTTTCCAGCGTATTCCTGTGCCGATGCGCGGCGTGCTTCCTCAGCGGCGTCGAGACGCTGCTTTTCCTGTTCGATGCGCTTGCGGTTACCCGGAGTCGCTTCGTAGGCAAAGCCACGCGGCAGCAGGAAGTTGCGGGCGTAACCCGGTGATACCTTAACGATGTCGCCCGGGTGACCGAGCTTTTCCACTGCCTGTCGAAGAATGACTTCCATGGTGCGAGTCCTGTTGAAAGTGAACCGCGGCGTCACGCTGCCGCGAAATAATTTACTTCGTCTTTACAGCGGCCTGGGCTCAGCGCGCGAGCGCCAGTCGAGCCACGTGTCGCCAAGTCCGATGATAAGCGCCAGCACCGCCATGATTGGCCAGGCGAATATTGCAGCGACGACCAGCATTGCCTTCAATGCGGCGCCGCGAGTCATCCATGCGAGAATGCCCATGCCCCGAAGCACATAAAGAAATCCAAAAAACACGAGTAGGTTGAGCCCGGCAGCCTTGCCGTCGGCGAACGCCTTCAGCAAGAAGATCGAGGCACCCACTGCCACACCCCACACCAGCTGGTCGTTGAACCGGAAGTCTCTGAGCTTACCCAAAGGCGCCCCGATTGCGACTTCGCTCATGCGATGATACAGCGACCAGCCGAGCGCGAGGGCGGCGAGCGATTCAAACGCGAGCAGCGCCGGCACCAGCATCGTTGACCACTTGGGAATCGCCAGCAGCTGCGCCTCACTATCTTCCGACAGCCTTTGAAGTGCAGGCGACTGGCCGAACATCGCCTTCCACTCCGGCTGCCTTGCCGCATCGCGAAGCTTTGCGTTCGAATCAGTAACACGACGGGTCAGCTCGGTACTCATCGTGCTCGTGACCTTGTCGAGCCCTCCGCGCGACACCAGCACTATTCCAAACCCCAGCGCCATCGAGATCGCCAGTGCAGACAGCGCCCTCGAGAAAAACGCTTCGTTCACGATCACGACGCTTACGAGACCGAAGCTGGCGGCAAGAAGCATCGCCCAGCCACGCGCCATCCAGTCGTACGGACTGCCAGCAGGACCGCCAAACGACGTCAGCAGCACTGCCGCGATGGCGATCCAGATCACGGCGAGTGCTAACCTGCCGCCTCTCAACCATCCCACGATCGCGCATACCGCAACGACAGTGGCAAGCAAAAGCCATGTCTGCTCGACCGGCATGACCGCGCGGACATTTGGGACAACCGACGCCCCAACGAACGCGATCAATCCAACGGCGAGCTGCCGCCAAGATCTCCGGCTCCCGACCGGAGCGGCGGTCGCTGTCATGCTACGCGGTGTGTCCCTTCAGGTACGGGATAATCGCGAGATACCGCGCGCGCTTGATAGCGGTGGACAGCTGCCGCTGGTGGCGCGCGCACGTTCCGCTCAGTCGGCTGGGAAGAATCTTTCCCTGATCCGTGATGAAACGGCCGAGAGTGCGATCGTCCTTATAATCGATCCAGCGTACGCGTCCTTCGCAGAACGGGCAGCTTTTCTGTGGTCTTCTCATTGTATGCTAATCCTCGTCGTCGTCGTCATCGTCACGGCGCGCTGCCTGGGCGGCCATTTCTTCTTCACTCATCGCTGGTGCGCCGACTTCGTGCTCGTACAGCGTGATCAGATAGCGGATGACGCCATCGTCGAGCTTGAGCGCGCGCTCGTATTCGGGGAGGACTGTCGGGTCAGCGGCGAACTTCGAGACGACGTAATAGCCGTTCTCTCGCGTTCCGATCTGGT
>JBDSBT010000022.1:0-7780 GCA_039921425.1 Gemmatimonadaceae bacterium
GGGAAGGTCCTGATGTACCCGGTGCAAAAGGTGGTCACCACGCTCACGGGGGGAAGGCAGGTTGGGCTGAAGAAAGTCACCGGAACCTTCGACGCCAATACCATCGCTCCGAGCGGCACATACCTCGACAGCACGATCGTGGCGATTCCCGGCGAAGTGATCATCGTGCAGTCGCTGCGGAACGGGGCCGGCGACGCATGCCAATTCGACATCTCCCCGTATATCTATACAAAAATGTCTGTCGACTCTGTCGTGACGTCGAATCGCTCGATCTTCGTCAATGCGATTCTCGATCCAAATTGTGGTTTCCGTTCGTTCGAGACCGGCATCCCCAAGAAATAGTCAATGCACGACCTGCGCATGATCCGGGAGCAGATCGATGTTCTCCGCGATGGCATGCGCCGCCGCGGGAAGCTCGAGGCACTCGCTCAGTTCATCGATCGCGCCGTGGAAGTCGACGCGGAGCGGCGCATGATGATTCAGGCGGTCGAAGAGCGTAAGGCATCGCGCAACGCCATGACTCAGGAAGTCGCGAAGAAAAAACGTGCGGGAGAGAACGCCGATGACCTCCTCGTTCAGTCACGCAGCCTTGGCGATGAAATCTCGAAGCTCGAGTCCGAGCTCACCGGGCTCGAAGCGGAACTACAGCTGAACATGCTGGAACTTCCCAATGTCACTCTGGATGACGTACCGGCCGGTGGGGAAGAGGCCAACCAACGCATCCGCTCGTGGGGAACGCCGCGTGACTCACTGAGCGTCAAGCCGCATTGGGATGTCGGTGTCTCGCTCGGATTGATCGACTTTGAGCGGGGTGCGAAAATCAGCGGCTCGGGCTTTATCGTGTTCCGCGGAAAGGGGGCGCGTCTGGTGCGGTCGCTGATGAACTTCATGCTCGATTTGCACGCGGGGGAGCACGGCTACGAAGAGGCGTGGGTACCAATCGTCGTTAACCGTGCAGCTATGACCGGCACGGGCCAGCTGCCAAAGTTCGACGACGACATGTATGCGATTCGAGACGAGGAGCTCTACCTCATTCCAACGGCCGAAGTGCCGGTAACTAACCTCTATGCGAATGAGATTCTGGGCGTTGAAGATCTCCCGAAAGCGCTGACCGCCTACAGCCCGTGCTTTCGCCGTGAAGCAGGCGCGCATGGCAAGGACACGCGCGGCCTGATTCGCGTTCATGAATTTGACAAGGTCGAACTTGTCCGGTATTCGACTCCTGAGACGTCGAGCGATCAGCTCGAGCTTTTGACCGGTCACGCGGAAAAGGCGCTCCAGCTGCTCGGGCTTCCATATCGGGTTGTGTTGCTCGCCGCGGGGGACACCGGCTTCAGCAGCGCAAAGACTTACGATCTTGAGGTTTTCGCTCCCGGCGCCGGCGCCTGGCTCGAAGTGTCGTCGTGCAGCGTGTTCAGCGACTTCCAATCGAGACGCGCCGGAATTCGGTACCGCCCTGCCGAGGGCGGGAAGCCGCGGTTCGTTCACACGCTGAATGGATCGGGGCTCGCGTTCCCGCGCATCATCGCGGCGATTCTCGAGCATTACCAGAATCCCGACGGCACGGTAACGGTCCCCGAGGTGCTGAGACCGTATCTCGGCACTGACCGGCTGGGCTGACCGGTGCGCCGGCTGGCTCCGGTCACCATCACGTCCGTTTGTGTCGCGGCGCTGCTCGTGTGGTATGTCATCTACACACAGGGCGTCGTTCGTGAGCTGAGGCGGGAAGCATCGCGAGTCGGCGTGATGTATACGCGGATTTACGTTGGGCTGAATGACCCGAGCGCGGACGCGGCCAATACTGCCTTGCTCGATCTGTCACGCCGTATTCGGGAATCTGGCGTTCCTCTCGTGATCACCGACTCCAAGGGCAACCCTACCGACACCGCGAACCTGCCGAGCGCGATGCCGCTCAAGTCACAGGAACTCCGTGAGTTCGTTGCTGCTCTCGATCGGGAGAACAAACCGGTTGCAGAAGGGGATGCCGGAACGGTCCACTTCGGCAATACCGCATTGGTTAAGGGCTTGCGGATCATTCCTCTCCTTCAATCGGTGCTGATCGGCATGTTCCTGCTTGCCGGTGCCTACGCCATAAGAACTCGTGGTCGGGCCGATCGCGAACAGATATGGGCGGGAATGGCGCGCGAATCAGCGCACCAGCTGGGAACGCCAATTTCCAGCATGAGCGGATGGATCGAGCTTCTTCGCGAGGCAGGGGGCGACCCAATGACCGAGAGCGCGCTCGCTCACATGGACGGCGATCTCGAGCGGCTCAAGCGCGTAGCGAACCGCTTCGAGCGCATAGGCCGGCCGCCGAAGCTCGAGAAAGTCAATATTGGAGAACTGGTAGAGCGTGTGGCGGCCTATTTCCGTGCAAGAGTCCCGACGCTCGCTCAGCGTGTCACGGTCAATTCATCGCACGATGAAGGACCTCTCTTCGTGAACGGCGATCCGATTCTGCTCGAGTGGGCGATCGAGTCGCTGGCGAAAAACGCGATCGACGCGCTCGCCGGCCGCGATGGGCGAGTGGACATGACGGCGACGGCACTGCCGGAGGGACACGTTCGCGTTCGAGTCAGCGACAACGGCCCGGGAATCCCCCGCGAGCTTGGCAACAGAATCTTCGAGCCTGGCTTCAGCACGAAGGAACACGGATGGGGTATCGGCCTTCCGCTGGCGAGGCGCATTGTCCGCGAAAATCACGGCGGCGAGCTGGTCCTCGTTCCCTCAGAACGCGGAGCCACGTTCGATATTATCTTGAGTTAATGAATGAATCGATGGCCGCCGGGATTCCCGCTACTCCCGGTGATGCAGAGCCCCTCGCGCGGCTCAACCCCGCACAGCGCGAAGCAGTTCTTCACTACGAAGGTCCTCTCCTCATCATTGCCGGGGCCGGCTCAGGCAAGACGCGAGTCCTTACCACACGCATTGCGCGTCTGATCCAGCACCACGGTGTCGATCCGTCGCGAATTCTTTCCGTAACGTTCACGAACAAGGCCGCCGGCGAGATGCGCGACCGAATTAAGCGGCTCGTAGACTCCGACCTGAGGCAGATGTGGTGCGGGACCTTCCACGCCATGGGCGCCCGCATGTTACGCGCCCACGCGCCGGCCGTCGGACGCACTGCGAACTTCACCATCTACGATGAAGACGACGCGCTCGGCATCGTGAAGCGGGTGATGGACCGTGCCGGTATTTCGCCTAAGCAATGGACGCCCAAGGCGATTCTCAATCTGATCTCGGACGCGAAGAATGGACTTGTCACTCCTCCGGAACTGCGAGCGGCGGCGATGGATCCGCTCACGAAAGCCGCCGCCGCCGTTTACACCGAGCTCGAGCCGGCCCTTCGGGCGGCCAATGCCGTGACGTTCGACGACCTGCTGGTTCTTCCAGTCCGAATATTTCGCGAAAACGCGGCGATCCTCGAGAAGTATCGCTTGAAGTTTCAGTTCATCCTCGTGGACGAATACCAGGACACCAACCGCGCCCAGTTTCAGTTCATCAAGCTGCTCGGTAGTGGGCACGGAAACGTCGCAGTCGTCGGTGACGACGATCAATCGATCTATGGCTGGCGAGGCGCGGACATCCGCAACATCCTCGACTTCGAGAAGGAGTTCGCCTCTGCGCGCGTCGTAAAGCTGGAAGAGAACTACAGGTCCACGCCGTCCATCCTCGACGTTGCCAATGCCGCGATCAGCGCCAACGTCAGTCGTCGAGGGAAGACGCTGAAGGCGACTCGGCCGCCTGGAGAAAAAGTCACGCTCTATCATACGCTCGACGAGCGCGACGAAGCTGACATGGTCGTCGATGAAATGCGCTCGCGGCAGGCGAAAGAAGGACTTGGATTTCGCGAGTTCGCAATTCTGTACCGCACGAATGCGCAGAGCAGAGCGATCGAAGACTCGCTTCGCAAGAATACGATTCCTTACCGGCTCGTCGGCGGCGTGCGCTTTTACGATCGCAAGGAAATCCGCGATCTCATGAGCTACCTGAAGCTTATCGCAAACCCTTTTGACAACGAAGCGTTTCGGCGGGCGGTTGCGGTTCCGAGGCGCAAGCTCGGCGAGACGACAATTGAGGCACTCGCGGATGTGGCTCGCAAGGCAGGCGTAGCGCTGCTTGAAGCGGCGCGGCGAGATGAGCTCCTTGCTGGCATGAAGAGCGCTCCACGTGCCGGACTGAAAGAGTTCGCGGCGCTCATCGGAGGACTTCGTGAACGCGCGAAGGAGGCCAGCGTTGACGAGCTGTTGCGCGAGATCGTGGACGCGATTCGGTACGGCGACTTCCTTCAGGCGGATTCTCCGGAGACAGCGCGCGATAGAAGTGAAAACGTCAGCGCGCTTATCGACGGAGCAGCAGAGGCTGTCGTTGATGACGGTGGAGAGGTGGGGCTCACACCCCTCGATCACTTTCTTCAGAAAGCGATGCTCGTTGCGCAGGTCGACGCACTCGATCCGAATGCTGACGCAGTCAGCCTGATGACGCTGCATAACGCGAAAGGCCTTGAGTATCCAGTGGTTTTTGTGACCGGACTTGAGGAGGGTCTGTTCCCCGGCATTAACTCGATGGACGATCCGGAGAGGCTTGAGGAGGAGAGAAGACTTTTTTATGTCGGCATCACTCGGGCGGAACGAAAGCTGTACCTGTCGCACGCCGAGAGCAGACGACGAAACGGTCAGACTATGCCGTCGATGAGGTCGCGATTTCTCGATGACATTCCCGGGCTCATGCTGGACGACCGGAAAACAATCAAGGCTCGGTCAAGTGGTCGCTCGTCGTATTCACGCGATTCTTTCTCTCGCGAACCCGATTTCGGCAAGAGCGGATGGCGCACCAATACTGCCCGAGCGCAGCACGAGGTCCCCGCCTGGCGGACTGGAACGACCAGGGCCGAGATGGACGTGAGCATGGCGCAAGCCTCCTACATGCCGGGAGAGCGCATCAGCCACAAGCTCTTCGGTGGCGGAAGAATCGCCGAAGTTTCGGGCAGAGGAAGCGACACCAAGGCTGTGATCGAGTTCGACGACGCGGCGGTTGGCACGAAAACGATCAAGCTCGCATACACAACTCTCGAACGAGGACAGAGCTGATGGCGGTAACACAGGATGACGTGCGTCAGGTTGCTGAGCTCGCTCGCCTTGGTGTGGACCCGGCGCGCCTCGAGCCACTAGTCGCCGAGCTCAACGGAATACTCCAGCACATGGAAGTGCTATCGAATGTCGACACGACAGCCATTGAGGGCGCAACCCTCATCAACCAGCCCATTGAGAGCACGCCACTCCGCTCCGACTCGGACGGACCGCTGAAGATGATGTCGCCGAAAGAATCGTTCGCGCCTTCGATGAAGGATGGATTCTTTATCGTCCCGCGACTCGCGACACACGAAGACGCGACCGACTCCGCTCCATGACCATTCTCGATTTTTCCAGGCTATCGGCCACCGCGCTGGCGGCAAAAATCAGCGGCGGTAGCGTATCACCGGCTGACGCGGTCGATGCGAGCATCGCATGTGCGAAACAAGCCGGTGCGGGTGCGGATTCGCTGAATATCTACCTCTGGACCGACGACAATCTGGCTCGTCGTGAAGCCCAGTCGCTTGCTGAGGGAATGAAGCGAGCTGGCAAGGGCGGGAGGCTCGCGGGAATTCCAATGGCGGTGAAAGACAACATTGCGACGCTGGGGTTGCCGACGACGTGCGCTTCAAAACTACTTGCCGGCTACATCAGTCCCTACGAAGCCACAGCGATCACGCGCCTGCGCCAGGAAGGAGCGATCGTCGTAGCAAAAACGAACATGGACGAGTTCGCAATGGGCTCATCCACCGAGAACAGCGCTTACGGTCCGGCGCGCAATCCACTCGACGTGCGACGCGTGCCCGGAGGATCTTCAGGTGGATCAGCGGCCGCAGTGGCGGCGGGAATCGTTCCGCTGGCGTTGGGGTCGGAGACAGGCGGTTCCGTCAGGCAGCCTGCGGCTTTTTGCGGGGTTGTCGGCGTGAAGCCGACGTATGGCCGGGTGAGCAGGCATGGGCTCGTTGCGTTCGCATCGTCACTCGATCAGATCGGGCCCCTCGCGCGCAACGTCGATGATGCCGCACTTGCAACGGAGATCATCTCGGGCGTCGATCCAAACGACTCGACCAGCTCTTCTCGGAAAGTCGGCTCTTATCGCGATCAGTATCTCTCGCTCGCCTCTTCGCCAAGGCCACTCGATGGGATGACGGTCGGCGTGCCGGAAGAATATTTCCCGGAAGAGCTGGATCCGGGAATTCGCTCCCTTTGCGAGAGGTCGATCGATACTCTGAAGTCACTGGGAGCGAAGGTCATCGATGTTCAGCTCCCGAATACCCGGCTTGCGATTCCCGTTTACTACATCGTCGCTCCGGCTGAAGCCTCTTCGAACCTCGCGCGGTTTGACGGTGTCCGGTTCGGCGCGCGCGCTAAGAGCTCGAGTCTCCGCGAGATGTACGCAGACACTCGATCCAGCGGCTTTGGGCCTGAGGTCACCAGGAGAATTCTGCTTGGCACGTATGTGTTATCCGCGGGCTATTACGACGCTTACTACAAGAAAGCGCAGGCGGTACGTGGCCTGATCACGCGTGATTTCCGCGATGTGTTTGGCAAGGGAATAGATGTCTTGTTCACGCCTACCACCCCGACGACGGCATTTCCCGTTGGCGCCATTTCCGACCCGTACCAGATGTACCTGAGTGACATCTTCACGGCGACGTCGAATCTTGCCGGAGTGCCTGCCATGTCGCTGCCAATTGGCAGGGTTGCCGGCCTCCCGGTGGGCGGGCAGATCATTGCGAGTCATTTCTGCGAGTCTACGATGTTTCGTGTCGCTTACGCGCTCGAGGCAGCACTTGGCGGCGAGGCGCACCAATGACCGCAGGCAATTATGAGATGGTTGTCGGTCTCGAGGTGCACGTCCAGCTCAAGACGCGGAGCAAGGCGTTTTGCGGTTGCTCGACGAGCTTCGGCGATGCGCCAAACTTGAATACCTGTCCGATCTGTCTTTCGTTGCCGGGTTCGCTGCCCGTTTTGAACGAGCAGGCCGTTGAGCTTGCAGCACGGGCGGCACTCGCTCTCGGCTGCAAGCTACACACGGTCTCAATCTTTGCGCGGAAGAACTATTTCTATCCCGACCTTCCGAAAGGATATCAGATATCGCAATTCGATCAACCGCTCGCGAGTGAAGGGCACGTCAAGATCAGCATCGACGATGGAGAAAGATCGATCGGCGTGACGCGGGTGCACATGGAAGAAGACGCGGGCAAGTCACTACACGATCGCTATCCTGGTGAAACGGCAATCGATCTCAATCGTGCCGGCGTTCCGCTCATCGAGATCGTCAGCGAGCCGGACATGCGGTCGTCGAAAGAAGCGGGCGCCTACCTTCGCACACTTCGCCAGATCCTTCAGTACCTGGGTGTCAGCGACGTGAGCATGGAGGAGGGAAGTCTTCGCGTCGACGCGAATGTGAGCGCGCGGCCGTTTGGCCAAAAGGAACTGGGCACGAAAACCGAAGTAAAGAACATGAACTCTTTTTCAGGCGTCGAGCGTGCGCTGGAGTACGAGTTCGCGCGCCAATGCGCCTTGCTGGAAAGAGGGGAAAATGTAAAGCAGCAAACGCTGCTGTGGGATGCGTCCAAGGGTGAAGCACGCGTGAGCAGAACGAAGGAAGGGAGCAACGACTACCGATACTTTCCGGAGCCAGATCTTCTTCCACTGGTTTTGCATCCGGAGTGGTTGTCCGGCGTGAAGGCGTCTGTGCCGGA
>JBDSBT010000023.1:0-4273 GCA_039921425.1 Gemmatimonadaceae bacterium
TTGACATCAGCCATGGTGACACCGCTCGTCCATCCTGGAGGACCGGTTACACCGGCACGCTCGGTGATGTCCTCGAAGCGGTAGTTCCCCTTGTTGAGATAGAGCCTGTCGGAACCGAGGTTTGAAGTGAAGTACAGATCCGGAAGCCCGTCTCCGTCGATGTCACCGGCGGCGACCCCGCCCCCGTTGTAGTAGTAGAGGTAATTCAGGATGTTGAAGTCTGCTCGTTCCGGCAGGTCATTGCTGAAGGTAACTCCGGTGGCCTTTGGCTCCAGAAGCTGAAAGAGCGTCGGGAGTTTTTCCCGACGCTCACACCCGACCAGCGCAAGTACGCCCGCGACGATGATGATTGCGGGCGTTCGCGGCACAGCTATTTGCCGGGACCAATGCGCTCCACCAGAGCGCTGTTCCGTCCGTCGGGCGAGGTCACCCGGAGCGCGGGAGACGCGCTCTGGCCATTTACAGTTCCGGCGGCTAGCATAGCAAGGGTGACTCCCGCCGTCAGGGAGCGATTCATGCTGCGGATCAACATGTCCATTTCGGGTACCCAATGATGAGAGTTCACTTTCTGGTACCGCTAGGTCTGTTCGCCGGCCTCGCTGCCGGTTGCGCTTCTTCTGGCAAAACGAGCCGCGGTAACGCCACTACGGGCGCGGTCGTCACTTCGGAAGATATTGGCCGCACGCCGGATGCATCGTTCCAGGACCTTTTGAACGGCCGGATACCCGGTGTCTCGGTTGCACGGGCGGCAGACGGCGGCATCGTGATTCGCATCCGCGGCGCGACGTCAATCAATGGTAGTAACGAGCCACTATATGTGCTGGACGGCGTTCCTATCCAGCCCGACAGCCCGGGAGGGAGCCTGAACGGAATTTCGCCGAACGACATCGCATCCATCGAGGTAATCAAGGACGCCATCGGCACCGCCATGTATGGTGTACGAGGCGCGAATGGTGTGATCCTCATCAAGACGAAACGTCAGTGAGCGGAATTATCTGCTGATACCCACCGCGGAGGGGCGGCCGACGACGCACTCGATGGGCCGTCCTTGCGGCTAGTGCTCACCTGGCGAACTACGTGCTCGCCGATCTTCCCCCCCTCGATGATGCCTTCCTCAACTGCGCGGCGATAATGGATGCCGCCATAAAGGCGGCTGATCGCAGCTTCGGCTGCTGCTTTCCGGAACGACGGGAATGAGCGAATCGGAAGTCCGTATTCAGCTTCGGTGCTGTCAGCGAAAGCGAAATTGTCTCCGAACAGATCCGACAGTACGATAGCTGCGGCGGTCGAGATAACACTGTGAGCACTTGTGTATTCGGGAAAGGGCGGGGTCTGCAATAGCGGCTGCCATCCGTCGTCGACATAAGTGTTGATTGCAGTCTCTGGTCGCACAACACTGCTCCGATATTTTTCGTCCCAGGCGCTGATGAACCCATCGGCAATCGCAATCGCCGTTCGCGCGTATGCTTCCGACGACTTCATCATGTCCGCGCCGGATTTCCGGGCGGCCGTCGCCGTGATTCCCATCCAGTGTCCGCCGGGTGTGATTTTCTTGGTAGCGTACATCGCGTGGCCACGGACATTCATCACATAGGGATTGCAGTCCCAAAAGGCCGCAATCTGCCGCTGGTCGTCGGTGAGGTGCTTACCGGTTTCATAGACTTCCATCGCCTGTCGAAAAAACGGACTTGTCTTTGCCGTATCGAAGGGATAAGGAGGCTTCGGCCGGAATTCGCTCGAGGAGTCCATGGTGAATGGACGCAGCTTCCCCCAATTAGGTTCGATTGCGTCAATGTATGCTGGTGGAGTCGGAACCCATGTGCCGGTCGCGGAGGTCACGGTGAATTTCGGATAGCCGCGGGTCTGAAGAAACTGGTCCTGCAACGCCCAAGCAAGAATGTGAGCGGCCACGCGATCTCCGTAGGCAATCGACCGCTTGTATACGACGTCGGAAATCCCTCTGTCCTTATACCGCACGTCGAGGTCGGCGCGGAGCGAATCCATGCGGTCGCGCGAAAACGTGAGCGCCTTGCCGACGGTCATAAAGGCGTGCACTGAAGCAAGCGGGAGAGAATACTCCGAGTCGGCCGGCGGCGCGGGCACGGGCGTCAGTCCGTTCACCTGGCCCGCCAGCGTACGATATTCGGGATGTGCGTAGCGAAGTGTTTCGTAGGCCGCGATGCTGGCATATGCATACGCTCGGCTCGACTGAGGCGGACTGAATATGTCGTAGACAATCACACTGGTGAGATCGTGCATCGCGGTATGGAGCAACTCCGCATCCGCGTTCCCGGGCATTTCCTTCCGCTTCGCGCAACCGGCAAGCGAGAGCCCAATCAATGTCCACAGGAGGAACCGCCGATTCATCGCGAGGTCCGGTGGTTGGAACGAAAGACGAGCGGGCGGTCGTTGTTACGCGTGACGACGTACAACTCGCCCGTGTGGGTAGGCACGCGCTGGATGTCGCGTGCCTGTCCAGGAACGAAGAAGCCGCTCTCGATCGCTGGTATTGGCACGAACGTTCCCTTCCCATCTCCCTTAAGCATCATGCCGTACCCTGCGCTCATGCGTCCGGTTTCCGGCTTCACACCCTCGAAATTTCCCGCCATCAGCAAATCCAGCTTTCCATCCTTATCGACGTCCGTCGCCAAAATGCCATATATGGGGGAAATCTGCACTTCTCGCGGAAGCGGGACGAGCGTGAAAGATCCGTCCCCGTTATTCTTTGCAAGCATTGTTGCGAACGTATAGGCCTGCTTAACAACCGCATCAGCAAGGTCCTTGTGCGGAAAGATGTCCGAAATGGTCTGATTCGCATAGCTCGCGTAGCTCAGATAGCGCGCTTTGAGATAGGGCAGCGACTTGATGAGATCGTCGCGCAGCACGAGCGGATAGAGGCGTCCGTGATTGTAGCATGCGACAATCTGCTCGACGAAACCGTTTCCGCCGAAGTCTTTCACATACATCATCGTTGGCTCTTTCTCGCTTGCATGGAAGCGCGTGTTCAGCCCAAGATTTCCGACGACGAAATCGAGGCGGCCATCACCTGTGAAGTCCCCCGCCACAATCCGGTTCCACCATCCATCGCTCATCTCCAGCCCGCGGGTTTTCATGCGCTCCAGCCGGCCTTTTCCTTTGTTCAGGAAGATGGTGATAGGCATCCATTCGCCAACGACGACGAGGTCGAGCCGGCCGTCGCCATTCACATCATTCCAGGTTGCATCCGTCACCATGCCGATCCGCGCAAGCTCAGGTGCGAGCCGAGCTGTTACGTCGGTGAAGCGGCCATGACCGTCGTTCACGAGCAACACATTCGGGGGATCGGTACCGTACCGCCCTGGAACAACGCGGCCGCCGACGAACAGGTCGATATCGCCGTCGCCGTCGAAGTCAACGGCGGCCACCCGCGACCCACTGTTGCTCTCGGCCGCAAGGCTGTTGTTCGCTTTGGAAAAGTTGCCCCGCCCATCGTTCAGGTACAGCCTGTCCTGGAGGGCCGGAGCAAGGTCCGAGAACTCGTTTCCGCCGCTCACGACGTACAAATCGGAAAAGCCGTCGCCGTTCGCGTCGAAGAACGCTGCTCCGAGATCTTCAGATCCTCTATCTGATTCGAAAACTTTTTCATTACTCTGGATGAATCGCCCGCCGCGTTTCTGCAACATCAGCCGGCCCGGCTGGTCCTTCGCGCCGCCGATGAATACGTCGGCCAGCCCGTCACCGTTAACGTCTGCGACGGCCATGTACGGACCTTCCGTAGAAAGCATCTTCGGGGCGAGGCGCTCACGATCGAAGTCTACGTAAGCATTTTCGCGATGGACAAATGGCAGGGACACGCTATCTGTTACATCCGTGAGAATCGGGGTTGGCTGTTTCGGACTGATCGCTGCTCCCGCCGGCGATCCATCGGCCTGACGAATTACAAGACGCTCGTTGGCCGTAACATTTCTTCGAATGCTGACTCTACCGTCGGGCCATCGCACAGTTACCGAATCGATGGCTTTCGACTGACCAATCCCGAAATTGAGCACATAATCCACGCTCGACTGGAACCCGCGCGCAGGCATCAGCTCCTGGAAGAACGATTTGGCCCCGCTCGTCACCGTAACTTTCGATCCGATGGCGAATCGGTTTTTCCCTTCACCCTCCAGCTTCACCTGCAGGTACTGATTTTTCGTCAGTGAGCGAGCGTTGTTGCGGTAAACGAAGGCCTCCGCATTCACGTTGTTTACAACGAGATCGAGGGCGCCATCGCCGTCAAGGTCTCCGTACGCCG
>JBDSBT010000024.1:0-8501 GCA_039921425.1 Gemmatimonadaceae bacterium
GCGAGAAGCGCGCAGACGCAGTCATCATCCGTGACCGAATTGCCGATTCGATGTTCCAGCAGATGCTGCTGCGTCCATCGGAGTACTCGGTTGTCGCGACGCCAAATCTGAACGGAGACTACTTGTCTGATGCGGCAGCGGCGCAGGTCGGCGGGCTTGGCATCGCTCCGGGCGGAAACGTTGGCGACGGTGTTGCGGTATTCGAGGCCACACACGGCACCGCTCCCAAATATGCGAATCTCGACAAGATCAATCCTGGCAGCGTCATCCTCTCGGGCGTCATGATGTTCGAGTACATGGGGTGGAACGAAGCGGCCAAGCTTATCGTGGAAGGCGTCGAGAACGCGATCAAGACGAAAAAGGTGACTTACGATCTGGCCCGTCAGATGCCGGGATCGACCGAAGTGTCTACGTCAGTCTTCGGGGATGGGATCATCGCCGGAATGGGAAAGTAGATGCCGGCGTCAGTTTCGCTCGCTGCTGGCAACGTTGCAGAATTTTCCGGATCGCTTCTCGCAGTCGTATTGAATGACGAAGCGAAGCTTTCAGGCGGCCTGATTGATCTCGACCGCTTGCTGGGCGGATCAATTCAGCGCACGCTCGACATGCGCGATTTTCGCGGAGCTCGCGACGAAACGTTCGCATTGACGGGCTCTGCCGGCGGCGCTCGCAGAATTGTTCTCATCGGGCTCGGAAAAATCGCCGATCGCCCAGGCGCATTCCGCCGCGCGGCAGCAGTTGCCGCGAGACACGCGATGAAGCTTGGATACGCCGACATTGGCTTCTACGCTGGTGAGCTGAATGCTCAGGAAGCCGAAGCAGCAACTGTTGGACTCATGGCCGGATCCTGGGAATACCAGGATCTGAAGACAGCGCCGCCCGAGACCGAGAAACGGGCGCCACTCGCCATGGCGACGATAATCACGAGCAACACCAACACATCGCGCGCGGGAGTTACATCGGGCGAGGCAATTGGCGCCGGCCACGCGCTCGCGCGAACGCTTGCCTTCATGCCGGGCAATCTGTGTACGCCGGAGTTTCTCGCGAACACAGCGTCCGATATTGCGGCCCGCCACGGAATGAACATCACTGTCCTCGGTAGAAAGGAAATGGAAGCCGAGGGGATGGGTGCTCTGCTCTGCGTGGCGCAGGGTACGCCGCAGGATCCCAAGCTGATTGCTGTTGAATACAATGGGGGGCCTCCGGGCCAGAAGCCTGTGACGCTAGTTGGCAAGGGACTCTGCTTCGACAGCGGCGGAATTTCCATCAAGCCCGCACCCGGCATGGAAGACATGAAGTACGACATGTGCGGGGCGGCGGGAGTGCTTGGCGCACTCGAGGCGATCGGCCGTATGAAGCTTCCAATAAACGTCGTGGGTCTCATTGGCTCGACGACGAACATGCCTTCGGGAACTGCGGTGAATCCCGGTGATGTGGTGAAGAGTCACCTCGGCAAATACATCGAAGTGATCAACACCGATGCTGAAGGCCGGCTCGTTCTCGCCGACGTGCTCTCCTACGCGCGGCGATTCAATCCAGCGGTAGTCATCGATGCTGCCACGCTCACCGGAGCGATAGTGATCGCACTTGGTCACGCGGCGACGGGCGTCTTCAGCGCAGATGAATCGTTGATCTCGGAAGTGATTGCTGCGGGAAAGAGGGCAGGTGAACCCGGCTGGTCGATGCCTATGTGGGACGAGTACAAGGAACTCATCAAGTCCGAAGTCGCCGACATCAAGAACACCGGCGGACGCGCTGCGGGGTCGATCACGGCGGCGATGTTTCTCAAGGAATTCACGGAGGAGTATCCGTGGATTCATCTCGACGTCGCCGGAACTGCGTACTCCGAATCCGATCTCGGCACCATGCCGAAAGGACCGACTGGGACGCCGACTGGCACTTTTATCGAGTTCGTCCGCGGCAGGCTGACCTGACCCACTTTCGACGCCGGTTGAATCAGCTGGTCCGCCTCGGCTTCGCGGCCGGGGCGTTTTGCGTAGCCGTGCCCGCGATCAGTGATGCGCAGGTAGTGGTACCGCCGGGAACTGAAGTTCCAATTCCGCTAAAACCGAAGACGGACAGCGCGGCTGCGAAAGTAAAAACAGACACGATCAAGGCCGCGTTCGGTCGCGGAGTGGGACCGCGAACGGCTGATGTAGGCCCCCAGTTTTCGTGGAATCGCACCGAGCTCTTCGCAAGCGGCGCGCTTACGGTCGCCGATCTCATCGAGCGAGTTCCGTGGGCAACATCGTTTCGAAGCGGATGGCTGGCGTCACCGAAGTTCGTGGCCGTCAACGGTGATCTCGGTCGTGTAAAAGTTTTCTACGACGGCATCGAGCTCGACAACATAGACCCTCGAAGTGGCTCGATGCTTGACTTGAATTCGGTTCAACTATACACGCTCGAAAACGTCTCCATCGAGCGCTTCGCCAACGAGCTGCGCGTTCACCTTCGAAGCTGGCGGGCCGATAGAACCGATCCGTTCACTCGCGTTGACATTCTCACCGGTGACGAAAACACAAACGTGTATCGCGGATACTATGGGAAGCGATTCGACAGCGGCGCGGGGCTTCAGGTTGCGGGACAGCAACACAGCACGCGATCGGTACGCCTGGGTGGCGGCGGGGACGCGCTTTCGTTCATGATCCGTACTGGTATCGCAAAGAAGAACTGGAGCATCGACGCATTCGAGTTGAGAACCAACGCGTCCCGCGTTTTGCAACCGACCTTCGGTAGCGGCCTGTCGTTACCGCCATTCCAGGGCGTTTACGACCTTGGCTATGTCCGCGCTGGTCTTGGCAAAGTGGACGGCGGACCGTGGCTTCAGTTGATCGCGTCAACCATGCAGCTCGCTGAGTCGAGCCCCACGAATGATGCGAGCTCGGCCCTGACGCGGCACATCATCGCCGACACCACAGACACGACTACCAAGCGACGCCAGTTCGTCGTCAGTGGCGGATACTTCCGAGGACCTCTCAAGTTTTCGGCGACTGACCGCATTCGCGCGTTCGACAAGGGAATTTATCACACGCCAAGCGTGAGACTCGAGTTCGGAAATACGCTGGGGTTGGTGGAGTTGTTCGGCGAGCGAAGCTTCCAGGCGAAGACGACGCGAGGCGACGCGATCGCTCAACTCACTCCGGTTCCGTTTTTCTCCGTTACAGGATCGGTCTCGACGGCCGTTCCCGACAGCACGCCAGTGGGCGGGAGCCCCCAATTCCTCGCTGCTCGAGTGGAGGCCGGCGTTCGATTGCTCGGTCCGTGGCTCATCGCCGGATTCATTACGCGAGACACCGCCATACTCAAGGCACCGACGGTTTTCGATACGGCGTACATGGCACGCCCGATTGGAAGGCGAAATGGCATATACGCTGGGTTGCGAGGCAGGCTCTACAGGGACATCAACATGGACGTCCAGGGCACGATGTGGGATTCGGGCGGCTTCTATCAGCCGCGCTATCAAGCGAGATCCGAAATCGATCTTGCCACCAACTGGCTTTCGCGTTTTCCGAGCGGCAATTTCGGATTAAAAATCGGTGTCTCGCACGACTATCGAAGCACGGTTTCGTTTCCGGTGGCCGGCGGTGTTCGAAAAACCAATTCCAGCGGAATTTTTTCAGCGCTTGTGGAAATCCGGATCCTGCGCGGCGTCGTGACCTACCAGGTCCGGAATATCGTCGGCGACCAGTATCAGATCGTACCTGACTTTTTCATGCCCCGGGCGATCAGTCTCTATGGCCTTAGGTGGGAGTTCTGGAATTGATAATGTCGTTGGCAATTCGTAGGTTGGGCCACTGACTATGATATCCAGCATGACAGGTTTCGGATCTGCCGAGGGCAAGGTCGGCGCTGCTGGAGTCAGCGTCGAGGTTCGGACAGTCAACCACCGGTTCTTCAATCCGAGCATCAAGCTCCCAACCGTGTTCGCACGCTGGGAAGGAGAGGTTCGGGAGCTCCTCAGGCACCGAATAGCGAGAGGCCACGTCTCCCTCACCGGCCGCGTGGAACGGGACCGTCAGCACGGGCCCGCAATCAATGACGACCGGTTCGCAGAGTACGTCCTTACTCTCCGCGACCTTCAGAAAAAACACGGTTTGTCGGATACTCTCGACGCCGCGACGGTCTTGAACCTGCCGGGCGTCGTGGGGGGGGCCACCGACGAAGCAGACCAGGGAACGGTCGCAGAGTTCCTAACCGTTGTGGAACAGGCTGTCGCGGCGCTTCGCCAGATGCGGCGTGAGGAAGGTGGCCGGCTGGCGGTTTTTCTAAACGAGCGCATCAATCTGGTTGAGAAATCGGTGGCGCGGGTTCGCGATCGCGGTCCGATACGCCTCGCGGAACAGGCGACGAGGCTCAAGAAAGTCGTAAAGGAGCTCGCCAACGGCTCCAACGTGGACCAGCAACGGCTTGCTCAGGAAGTCGCTATCCTCGCCGACAAGCTCGATATCGCCGAAGAAGTTGACAGGTTCGAGTCCCATATCGGGTCATTCCGGCAGTCAATAACGGAAAGGGGCGACGAGCCTGTTGGGAAACGATTGGGTTTTCTGCTTCAGGAGATGGTTCGCGAGGCAAACACCATGGGGAGCAAGGCTAACGACGCTCCAATCCTGGCCGACGTTGTTCTTGTCAAGGAAGAGCTGGAACGAATCAGGGAACAAGTCGAGAACATCGAGTGAGTGGGTTTCCCGTAATTCTTTCATCTCCGTCGGGCGGCGGCAAAACCACGATCGCCCACGAGCTCCTTCGCCGCCGCAGCGACCTCGGCTACTCTGTCTCGTGCACTACCCGTTCGCCTCGTCCTGACGAGGTCGAGGGCGAGGACTATTTCTTCCTGACATCCGGGGAATTCGTGGCGGCGAGAGACCGGGGCGAATTCGCCGAATCGGCCGATGTCCATGGCAATGATTACGGGACGCTGCGGCGGGAAGTGGACCGCGTTTTGACCTCGGGGCGTCACGTTATAATGGATATAGACGTCCAGGGCGCCAGGCAGTTGATGGGGGCCTATCCGGAATCTGTCTTGATCTTTGTCCTGCCTCCCGGTGGAGAGGTGATGCTCGAGCGCCTGAAGGGCAGGGGTACTGAAAACGCCGATTCCCTGTCCCGACGGCTTAAAAGTGCCATTCAGGAGCTTCGGGCTATCGGGTTGTACCATTATGTTGTAGTGAACGAAGATCTTGAACAGGCGGTTCTTGCCGTTTCCGGGATTATCGATGCCGAAGGTGAAAGGCGGACGCGAATCACGGGTCTCGACGAGCGGGTCAATGCGATAGTCGGCGATCTGGAGCGTCGGCTCGAACAAATAAACAGGAGAAGAAATTAATGCAGGTTTTCATCCCCAACGACGTCGCCAAGCATGCTACCAACAAGTACCTCGGAGTGCTCGTCGCCGCAAAGTTTGCGCGAGTGCTCAACGAGTTTCCGCGTGACCGTTCCGCCCCGGGCGAGAAGAAACTGACGACGCGCGCGCTCGAGGATCTCACTGATGGCGAGATCCAGTATCGTGTAGTGCCGCGCCGCCGCACCGAATAGCCCACGTGCGGCCCTTCGAAGGCCGCCGCATCCTCCTCGGCATCACCGGGGGGATAGCCAGCTACAAATCAGTCATGGTAGCCCGCCTGCTCACGCAGGCGGGTGCCGAAGTAGACGTTATAATGACCAGGGCCGCCCAGGAATTTGTCGGCGGGATCACGTTCGAGGCGGTCACTGGCCGCCGAGTGCACACGGAGATTTTCGGACCGGGTAACGCGCTGGACCACATCACGCTTGCTCGTGAGGCGGGTCTCTTTGTCGTCGCGCCAGCAACCGCAGACTTTCTCGCTCGGGCCGCACACGGAATGGCGGATGATTTGCTTACCGCGGCGCTCCTCGCGAACACTTCGCCGGTTCTGCTTATCCCGGCGATGAACGACCGCATGTGGGCAAACGCGCAAACAAAACAGAACGTCCGGCAACTCAGGAAACTGGGGTACCTGGTGGTCGATCCCGACGAAGGGCCCCTCGCGGTTGGAGAGGGTTCGGGTCCAGGACGAATGGTGGAACCCGAGACGATCGTCGCAGAGATTTCGCGGATCCTCGAGGCGAGCGGCAGCCTGAAAGGGCGCAACGTCCTTGTGACTGCCGGCGCGACGCGAGAGGCGATCGACCCCGTGCGTTTCATCTCCAATCACAGCACTGGAAAAATGGGCGTCGCGATCGCTCAGGCCGCGTGGCGGCGCGGGGCGACTGTCACCCTGATCGCCGGCCACATGGACGTGACTGCGCCACACGGTGTCCACGTTGTTCGGGCCCACTCGGTTGCTGAAATGAAGAGCGCGATGGAACGCGACCTTCCATCGGCCGATGTGCTGGTCATGGCGGCCGCTCCGGCCGATTTTCGCCCCGCGAATCCCGCTTCGAATAAGATCAAAAAGGGTGCTCACGTCGGAAAGCCGGCGCCGATTGAGCTCACCGAGACCGAAGACATTCTCCGAAGCACGAAGTCGGCACGAAAACCGGGAGCCGTCATCGTCGGTTTCGCCCTCGAGACCGAAGACATGCTGTTGAACGGTACAAAAAAGCTCGAAAGCAAGGGGCTCGACATGGTCGTTGCCAACAGCGCCGTCGACGAAGGAACCGGATTTGGCGGAGACACCAATCGGGTGACGATTATCACCGTGGGCGGCGGGGTCGAAGAGATATCGATGATGAAAAAAACAGAGCTCGCCGACGTGATTCTGGACAGAGTAGAGAAGGTCCTGAATGGACGCTAAGGAGCGGCTCCGCATTTACCTGGAACAGCGCCGGGACCTGGGGGAGTCGGAGCTCATGCTCGACTCGATGAGCGTAGACGAAGTCATGCGGGCAGTCGGCGCCATTGCGAAGGGCATCCCCCCAACAGCGTCAGGACAGACAGGTGGATGGAGAGAGGTTCTCGCTGCGCAAACGGCTCAGGCGATCTCAACGTCGGGGCGCCGCGAGCTGGTCGTCGAATCGCCGTCCGCCGAGGCCGCCGGCTATGAGTCGCTGGCTTCAATTGCGGCCGAAGTCGAGCAGTGCACACTATGTCCCTTGTACAAGACAGCCACGCGTGGCGTACCCGGTTCGGGAAATCCGACGGCGCGTCTTATGTGTGTCGGAGAAGCTCCCGGAGCGAATGAAGATGAGCAGGGGGTGCCTTTTGTTGGTGCCGCAGGCCAGCTACTGACGAAGATTCTCGCCGCGGTCGATCTTTCACGCGACGAGGTGTTCATCACCAACGTCGTGAAGCACCGGCCGCCGGGAAACCGCAACCCCGCCCCCGACGAGATCCACGCCTGCACTCCTTATCTGATTCGGCAGCTCGAGATCATCAAGCCAAAAGTTATCGTTGCGCTCGGCACCTTTGCAGCGCAGACTCTTCTCAACTCAAAAACGCCGATTGGAAAGCTCCGTGGAGAGGTTCATCGCTACCACGGTATTCCTGTGGTCGTCACCTATCACCCTGCCGCGTTGCTCCGCAATCCGGCTTGGAAACGCCCCACTTGGGAAGATGTCCAGCTCGCCCGTAGAATTCTCGATAGCCCCGCAGGGGCGTGATCCATACTCGGAACGGCGCCCGCCGTATTCCGAAGACGCCGAGCAGGCGGTGCTTTCTGCCATGCTCATGGACTCAGAAGCGGTACTTCGTGCGACGGAGTATGTAGACGACACCATGTTCTACAGGGAGGGGAATCGCCGGATTTTTCGCGCGATGCTCTCCCTTTCGGAACGCGGAGATGTTGTCGATCCGCTCACCCTTTCCGAAGAGCTCAACCGGCGCGGTGACCTCGAGTCGAGCGGCGGCAAGGATTACATCGGGTTTCTCGTCGATGCGGTCCCGACGTCGGCCAACATCGAATACCACGCAAAAATCGTTCGCGAGAAGGCACTGCGCCGAAGGCTTATCGAAGTCTCAACGGCGATCGTCACCGATGCCTTCGAGTCGGGAGCAACAGCGGGCGAGCTGCTGGATGCTGCCGAGCACAAGATCTTCGAGGTCAATCAGAGCCGTGGCACCGAAGGCTTCACGCGCATCAAGGAGCTTCTCTGGCCGACGATGGAGCGCATCGAGCTGCTCCAGCGTGGCGGAGAATCGGTTACTGGCGTCGGGAGTGGGTTCAAGGATCTCGATGAGCTGACC
This sequence comes from Gemmatimonadaceae bacterium, assembly GCA_039921425.1. Taxonomy (GTDB): domain Bacteria; phylum Gemmatimonadota; class Gemmatimonadetes; order Gemmatimonadales; family Gemmatimonadaceae; genus UBA4720. The sequence continues at coordinate 8,141 of JBDSBT010000024.1, forward strand.
GCAGGTTTCCAACCGTCAGACCTGATCATCGTTGCTGCCCGCCCCTCGATGGGAAAAACAGCATTCATCCTTAACATCGCGCAGAACGCAGCCCTCGACGCCAACGTGCCCGTGGCTTTCTTCTCGCTTGAAATGAGCAAGGAGCAGTTGGTGCAGCGTCTCCTCACATCAGAGGGCCGCGTCGACGCGCAGCGCCTCCGGAAAGGAAGATTGCACGACGACGAGTTCGTTCGACTGGGCCGCGCTGCCGGCATTCTCAGCCATGCGCCGATCTGGATCGACGACACGCCGGGAATTTCGCTCCTCGAGATGCGATCGAAAGCGCGCCGGTTGAAGATCGACAACAACATCGGCCTCGTCG
>JBDSBT010000025.1:0-4398 GCA_039921425.1 Gemmatimonadaceae bacterium
GGTGGCGAATCTTCACAACTCGATCGGCCGCTTCTACGAGACGTACTCATCGCGTGGAGCTGATTGCGGAATCGTTCATCTCCGTCCAGCTGATACAGAGCGCCGCTGGGATCGGCCGAATCCGCCGGTGAATGGGGTGAGATGGTGCATCCGCAGCAACATCAACTATCAGGAATCGGGTGCACTGATCGCGCTCCGGTATGTCGCCGATCACAAGGAGACATTTCTTACCAACTACGTCGCAAAGGCACAGCGGATGATCGAGCGTGGACGCATGAGTGCGCCGTATGCGTTTGTCATTCCAAAGGGGCAGAGACATTCGGCCGAGGCGGCCGATCTGGTGAATCTGTTCCGTGCGCAGGGGGCAGAAGTGCAGGTGGCAACCTCGGATTTCTCACTCAAATCGGGTTCGGTTCCCTGCCGCGTGAAGCCCGTGGATTCGGTAAAAGCGCCAGGCGTCCCTGCAGCCGTGCCGGCTGACTGTGCTGCGGCAACAGCAAATTCTGCAGTTCATGCCGGGGACTGGATTGTCCGGCTCGACCAGCCTTACTCAGCCACAGTGCGCACCCTCCTCGCGATTCAGAAGTACAAGGCCGATGATCCGCCGCCTTACGACGACACTGGCTGGACACTAGACGAGCTGCGGCACGTACAGACGATCAAGGTCGCCGACTCGACGATCTTTTCGAAGCCGATGCAGATGCTTACCTCTGATGCGTCCGTTCGCGGCGCGGCGGCTGCTTCCGGAACTCTGATTGTGAAGCACCTCGGCGATTGGCGCTCGGCCGTCCTTCCGTGGAAGGTGGCGGGCGCGAAAGTCAGCGTTGCTGATTCTGCATTCAAGGCCGATGGCGCGAGCTATCCTGCAGGCACATTCATCGTTGAAGGAGCCAACCAGACTGGCCGAGATGGAATCGCAGCACTCGGCTTGACCGGCGTTTCGGCTGCAAGCGCGGTAACGGTGGCAAAGCATGCTATCAGTGTCCCGCGCATAGCTCTGATGCACACATGGATCGAGACTCAAAATGAAGGATGGATCCGCTATGCGTTTGACCAGATGGGCATCTCATATACGTCGATCTCGGATCAGTCGATCAGGAAGCCGGGCTTTCTCGACAAGTTCGACGTCGTTTTTTATGCTCACGTCAGTGGACCCACTACGAACATGATCAACGGACGACCGTTGATCGGTCCAGCAATTCCTTGGAAGAAAACGGCGGAGACTCCGCACCTCGGACAGTGGGATGAGACCGACGACATTCGTCCAGCGATGGGACTCGATGGACTCGCGGCGCTCAGAAAGTTCGTCGAACGCGGCGGACTCCTGATCACTGAAGGAAATTCGAGTCGCCTGCCGATCGACATGGGATTCAACGGTAGCGTCAACGTCGTCACGACGACGCGCCTCAACGCGCGCGGCGGCATCTACCGGGCTCAGATCGCTACGCCGATGAGTCCGATACTATATGGATACGACAACGCCACATTCCCGATCTTCTTCAATCAGGCGCCGGTTATGGCGGTGACCGCCCGCGACACGCTACAGGATAACGAGGGGATCGATCCGGGGCTTGTGACTCTGCGAGAAGCTCAGCGCGCTCGAGTCATCCTCAAGTACCACGACAAGGCTGATTCGCTTCTCGTGTCGGGCCTTCTTGCCGGTGGAGATGAGCTGGCCGGGAAAGCGGCGGTCGTCGATGCACCGCTAGGGAAGGGACACATGGTCCTTTTCGGAATCAGGCCGCTGTGGAGGTGGGAGTCGCAGGGGTCGTTCGCGATGGCAATCAATGCCATAGCGAATTGGAATCACCTTTCGTTTTGACTTTCTCAAAGCGGGAAGGGCGGCTTTTACCGCTGAGGCCGCTGAGGTTTCGCGGAGGCCGCTGAGCAAACGGGAAGTACGATAAAGGGGGGAACCACGGAGGCAGTAGTTCCCCTAATCCTAGCTTCTTCCTGCGAAAGCCCGTTCCATAAGCGATGCGGCGGCTAAATCCGCGTTTCCCGTGGTTCCCTAAATAGGCCGTATTTCCCGCACTACTCAGCGGATCTCAGCTATCCCTCAGCGGCCTCAGCGGTAAAATCCGATCTTGTAGTTCCGATCAATAGAGAAGAGACCAGGAAAAGACAGAACCCTTTCAAGGGTACCTGTGTCAGAGTTTCCGATGATGGCACTTACAGTTCCCGACGCACGAGGCCGGGTGAGCGAGATTCAACTGGTGGCTCGGGTCATTGAAGGCGACCCGGCCGCTCAGCGCGAGATGTACGAATCCCACGTCGATCGCGTCTACCGGCTCGCCTACAGGCTCGCCGGTGAAGACGAGCTCGCACGCGACTTCACCCAGCTCACGTTCATCCGCGCATTCGAGCGCATCGGGGATTTCCGCGGCGAATCGTCGCTCGCCACCTGGCTTCACACCATCGGCGTGTCAATCGCGCTCAATGGCTTGCGGAAAGTCAAGACAGCCCGGAACCGTGAAGCCCCCATCGAGGCCGCATCAGGAATCGGCACGTACCAACGCGAGGCAGAGCCCGATCTAAAGGTTCGTCTAAAAGCTGCGATCGACTCGCTCAGCGAGAAATACCGAACGGTTTTCCTCATGCATGATGTCGAAGGGTTTACGCACGACGAGATAGGAGCCGCGCTGGGCATTCCAGCCGGAACATCGAAGACTCGCCTGTTCCAGGGACGCGCGAAGCTGCGCGAAGCTCTTGCAGAATTCAGAGGGGAATGGATCTCATGACAGAAGACGATCGCAAGGACGAGATGATCATCAAGGCGGCCAAGGATTACAATCGCCCGCCAGCAACGCCTCGCGAAGATATGTGGACGGCCATTCAGACCGCCCGATCTACAACTGCCGCCGGACCGCGACTGCTTGTCGCAGCAGGCGGCCTCGCCGGCGGTGCAGGCTACAAGACGCAGCCGCGCTTCCCATCACGCTACGTGTGGTTGGGCGCCGCCGCCGCAGCCGCGCTTCTCATTGCGTCGGGAATTGGAATTGGACGCATGACTTCGGGCTCATCGACACAATCGCCGGTAGCCGTGACGAAAGAGCCAATCCACGTCGCAGAAACCCCCTCACCGTCGGTTCGAAACATCGAGCCCGGTGCCGAGCCGGCGCCTGCTTCCGGCTCAACCACGCCGGACAATTCAGGTAGCGCAAACACGAGCGGTACACAGCCGCGCACGCGCGATGAGATCAGGAAGTCGCCACGCATTATCGGACGCGGCAGAGTGGAGCTCGCTCGGAATCAGGACGACTACTACGATGGCACCGCGATGAAAGCGACGGCGGTCTCATATCAGGTAGCAACACAGAAACACCTTCAGGACGCTGAGGTGCTCCTCACTTCATACTCGCTCGAAGGACGTGATCCAAGAATGAATGCGCAGTTCTCTGGATGGGCCCGGGGACTTCTGTCCAATACACGGCTCCTCCTCGATTCACCCGCGGGTGACGACCCGCGCCGCGCCAGGCTGCTACAGGATCTCGAGTTGGTCCTCGCGCAGATAGTACAGCTCTCGCCCAACGCTGCAACGCAGGAGCGGGATCTGATTCAGGGAAGCATTTCAAACGGGCACGTAATGACACGCCTGCGCTCCGCGATTCCCGCGGGCCAGCCGAGAGGAATTCAGGAGAAATGATCAGGACTATCGCACTTATCGTGGTCGCCGCGGTTTTCGCCCCGGGACCTGTCGCAGTCAAGCCGGAGATGAGCGGCTCGCTCTCTTCCGTGAATGCGATGATGTACAGAAAACTTATGCCGCCCGCTCCGTGGGCGCCGCAGGATGCCGCCGATTCACTTTATCGCGCCGCTCGCGAGGCGTTGAACAAAGGCGACAACTCGCGCGCGGCTGAATTGTTCAGCCAGGTCGTGCAGAAATATCCTTCCTCCACCTACGCCGGCGAGTCGCTCTACTACTATGCATTCTCGCTTTACCGCATCGGCAGCGCCGACAGGTTGAAAACCGCACGGCAAGCGCTCGCACGCTTGAGCACGAGCTACCCGTCGGTTGCCAAGCGCGGTGATGCGACGACGCTGAGAACGCGTGTATGCGGCGAACTCGCCCGCCAGGGTGACGAAGGATGTGCGGCCGAAGTGAGCTCAACTGTGTCGGCAATTGAACGAGCTGATCGCGACGCCGAGAAAGCTGATCGCGAAGCCGAAAAGGCAGATCGCGCGGCAGACAAAGCAGATCGCGAAGGTGACAAGGCTCGTTCGGAGCAGGCGCGTCGCTCTGCTCGCAGCACTGCCGGCTGCCCGAACGGCGACGATGACGACGAGCGCGTGGCTGCATTGAACGCGCTTCTACAGATGGACGCAGATCGCGCGCTCCCAATTCTCACGCAGGTTCTCGCCCGTCGCGATCCGTGCTCGGCGGCTCTTCGCAGCAAG
>JBDSBT010000026.1:0-2650 GCA_039921425.1 Gemmatimonadaceae bacterium
CGTCCGCTATTGAACCCTCAGCGACAACCACGTATGGATCTTCGAGCTTCCCTTCCCATGCGTCCTTGAGCGGCTGCATATACTCCTCACCCGCCTCTACTGAGAGCACTGTGTGATGAAGAATCACCTTGGGCATCGTCGGGACGATTCCGAGGAGAAGCCCTTCGATTCCTGGATTGGTCGCTCCCGCGACTGCAACCGTGCATCCATCGCAGCTCATGCCGGCGATCCAGAAAACGTGTACTGTCTTCAGCGGGCCAAGCGGCAGGCGATCGGGGCGCGGGCGCGGCTCCGTTGCAGGAATGGGAGGCTGGGTCGCATTGACCGTTTCGCGTTCGATCGTTGTAGCCATTTACCGGTGCCGGTTAAAGGCCAAAAAAACAATACGCCAGCGACCACGATTCGGATTGTTAGTGAACCGGGCCACGTTCTACAAACACAACAAGATTAATGCCGCTTTCGAGATCTTTTGTTTCTCTACATAACAACTATATACTGCGTGCGCCACTCAACGTCGAGTCATGGTCGCCCAGGATTGATTTGTTTGCGACGGATGCGGACGAAAACCGGCGATTTCAGAACGAAGGCCGTAGATGCGATAAAGCGCGGCAACCGGGATGCAGACGGCCTCCTCATCGACCGCAACCCGTATCGCCTCGGCAGCCAGACGCTGCATCGCCACCGGATCACTCGTTGCCAGTCCGGCTTCAACGGCACTGTCGAAACGCGGCCCGGGTGCATACCAACGCGCGAAAGGTCGTGCTGATTTCGAGTAATAGATCAGCGCCGGAGGAACATTGGATCGGCGTCGTTCTGATTCGAAGTGCCAAGGTTCAGGTCGAACTGTCCCGCCTGAAGCCGCGCGCTGTGGGAGGCAGCATCAGGTAGACGCATCACGTGAAGGTCGATCCCCACTCTTAGAAGCTGGGCCTGGAGGAGCTCGCCCGCACTGGGCTCGATTTCAACGCTTGCGACGAGTTCGAGCAGTAGAGCGCGGCCGGATCTCGATCGGCGAATGCCGTCATTTCCGACCTTCCAACCCGCTTCGTCTAGGAGCCGGTCCGCGGCAGATGTGTCGAATGGAATTCCGTGAACCGCGCTTGCATAACGGCCCAGGATTTCGGGCACCGTCATGTTATCCAGCGTTTCACTTCGCTGCTCCACACTCCGTCGATGAGCTCTTTCTGGTTTACTGAGTAGGCGATCGCGCGTCGAAGCCGCCGATCGTGCAGCAATTCGTGCGGCGCAACACCCTGCGAGTTAACCTGGAGCGCAATTGTCTGCCCAATCGGCGCCCTCATGACGTGATACGACTTGTTCGCGGAAACTGCAGCGATCTGTTCGCGCGGCAAGTCCATCGCCAGGTCGATCTGTCCGGACAGAAGCGAGAGCGCTCTCGAGTTCGCATCTGGAATGAATCGAAAGACAAGTCGTGACGGTCCATCGATTGCCGAGCGATGTTGAGGGTTCCTCTCGACGACGATGTGATCATAGGGTTTGTACTCCACCCACTTATACGGACCGGTACCAACAGGCAGCTTGGACGGATCGGTTCCCACAGCGAAAATCGCATAGTTGGGGCGCGTGAGCTGCTGCGGCAGGTGCAGGTTCGGAATTGTTGGAGTGAAGTCGACGGTAGAGTCGTCCACGATCTGCGCAGATCGTTCGCCCATCCCGCCGTAGCCTCCTTTCGTCCTGCCGACCCGAGCCATCGTCTGGGCCACATCCCGCGAGGTCAGCGGCTGACCGTTGTGAAACATTACGTCGCGCCGCAGATGAAATCGCCACGTGGTATGTCCGAGATACTCCCACCGTGTCGCCAGGAGCGGCACTGTCTTGAAATCTTCCGTCATCCTCGTGAGCGTCTCGGCAACATTCGCGTTCAACGGATACACACCGAGCCGCCTCTGGAACGCGCCGGACGGGCTGTTGTCGGCGCCCGCCCCAATGGTCATGGTGCGGGTGGACATCTCGCCGTTCCGCGGATCGCCGCATGCAGCAAGAACAACCTGAGCTGCTACCACCCAAGCAATCGCGCTACAGGTACGCCACGGGGCGCAGTGTACCTGCATGTCTGTCATTTCAAAACTCCAGCTTCACCCCGTACCCGCTGGTTGCTCCAGTGCTCTGGGCGTAGACACTGTGAAAGGCTGCGGACAGGACGAGCAAACAGGGAATCAAGAGTCCCCACACCGATAGCAGCCTGTTTGATCCGCCGGGGCCGGTCGGCACCGAAGACGTCGAGCTCACCGTTAAGCTGTCGTTCATTGATCTCCCCATTTCGGAGTTTGAGTTGGAGCACGTACGCCATGACCAGACGCCCGGATCTATTTCGCCCGAAAATACCTGCGCGTCCTATTGCCGCAATCCCGCGGCGAAGACCGGTTCGGACAGACCAGCAACGACTCGATGAGCACGTGGAGTGCGCGGATCGAGGATATCACGAAGTCCGTCACCCAACAGGTTGAAGCCGATAACGGCGAGGCTTATCGCAAGTCCCGGGTAGATCATCAGCTGCGGTGCCGACATGATGTACGACCGTCCATCATTCACCATCGTGCCCCACTCGGGGGTCGGCGACTGAACGCCAATTCCAAGAAACCCGAGACCGGCAACCGCAAGGATCAGCTCTCCCATTTCGACCGTCGCG
>JBDSBT010000027.1:0-14378 GCA_039921425.1 Gemmatimonadaceae bacterium
CTTCGCGAGGGAACACGCGAAGATGGAGGTTGAGCTTTGCCTGAGCCGCAATGCGCGCAGCGGGCCCGTTCACGCCGCGGACTCTCTCGCTGTTTCGATCTCCTTGAAATGCAGACCAAGCCGCGCAAAGTAGTAGACGCCGATCACTGTGATCGGGATGAAGCTCAGGATGTGGTATCCAATCGCCCAGCTCGTCGCCTTGTCGGGCCCGACGCCGTAGATCGCGAGCCCGACGTTGGCGAGCTTTTCGAACACCCCAAAAAATCCGGGAGCGGACGGCAGCGCGACTCCGATGGCGATTAGCGTCTGGAGAAACAGCGCCGCGGAAAAAGGCAGATTCATTCCCACTGCCCTGAAGCCGAGCCAGAATGCGAGCGCGTTCATGAGCCAGTGAAGAATCGTCCAGGCAAGCACGGCGAGAAACCGGCGCGGGCTTTTGAGAACGCTCAGGCCTTCGCTGAAGTTAATGAGAACGGCTTTTCCTCTTGTCTCGAGCGCCGGCGACACTCGGCGCGCGAAGAGCTCATACGCCCTCACTAGCTGGGTTGGAAAAAACGCCAGCGCGTAAAGTGCGACGATCAGCAAAACGACTATGGCAATTGAGCCCTGCGCGAGGCTTCCAAGGGATTGGCCGGCGATGCGTGCCCCACGCGGGAACGCCGGATCAAGCAGCGCAGCCACCGCCAGAAGCAGAAGCACCACCATATCAAACAGCCTGTCGACGGCGAGCGAGGCAATCGAGGTGGAGAGCGGAATACCGGTTTCCTTCGTCAGCGCATAGCCGCGGGCGATCTCCCCGGCTCTCGCGGGAACGAGGTTGTTCACCATCATTCCGATCGCGGTCGAACGCCACAGCGGGGCAAACGGCGTATTCGGCGCAACAGGTTGAAGAATTGTTCGCCAGCGGCGTGCTCGCAGCGGGAAGATGATCGTCGCGCAAAATGCAGATGCGACGAACAATGGAATGCTCGACTGTGCGAGCTCGTGCCATACGACCGCCATCGAGACGTCGCGCAGCGTCCACCAGAGAAGCACGACGCTAAGCGCAATTCCGATTGCGCTCCGCCAGCTGAATTTCATTTGTTAGTCTGTTGCAGCGAGCGCGACGAGATCGAACAGCTCATCAATGGTTTCGCGACTGGGCATCGCATCACCGACGATCGAACGAATCTCGAGGGCACGGTCGAGGGCCGCTCGTCCGCGGTACAACAGGGTATCGATGGGAACCGGCGGCGGAAGAATGGGAGTGCGCCGCGAGCGCTCGCGGGACACTCCGCCGAGCTGCGCGATACTCGTTGACAGCAAAGCCTGCAGCTCATGACCGCGGGCCGGCGTGTAGCGAGCGGATTCTGTCTGCTGCGGCGCGTAGCCTGCGCTCACAACGTGAGGATCGGTATCATCAAAAAAGAGATTTGAAATCGGGATGGTATTGTCTGGCGCGCTCATCAATCAAATCTCGGTGTGCTGCCGCGCTGCGTCCATCGCAGCGCGCATCTCGCGAACGGCGGCCGGCAGTCCGATGAAAATAGAGCGGCTGATGATCGAGTGGCCAATGTTGAGCTCGGTGACTTGGGGAATGGCGGCGACCAGACCAACGTTTTGCACGTTGAGACCATGCCCGGCGTAGATGTGGAGTCCGGCTTCGGCGCCAATACGTGCCCCATCGACCAGGGACTTGATGGTGGAGGTGTCGGAAGGATGATTCGCATAGTCGCCAGTGTGCATCTCGATAGCGTCAGCGCCGAGCGTGGCCGCCATCCTGATGGCTGACGGATCGGGGTTGATGAACAAGCTCACGTGGATTCCACCGTGCTTCAGCCGCTGAATTGCGCGTCCCACCCGCTCGCTTTCGCGAACGACGTCAAGGCCGCCTTCGGTGGTGACTTCTTCACGCTTTTCAGGGACCAGGCTGACCTGCGCTGGTTTGATCCTCACGGCCATGTCGATCATTTCATCGACACATGCCAGTTCGAAGTTGAAGAATGTCGTGATCGACGTTGCGAGTGCTTCGACATCAGCGTCCTGAATGTGACGTCTGTCCTCGCGAAGGTGCACTGTTATTCCATCAGCACCCGCTGCTTCGCACAACTTCATTGCTTCGAGCGGGCCTGGCTCAAATCCGCCGCGTGCCTGCCTCAGCGTTGCCACATGATCTATGTTCACGTAGAGGCGCTGATGTCTTGCTGGCATTAATTCTCCTTGTTACGTTCGCACCAACTTTCGTGGAGCACCGTGTGAAGAAATTCCTGCTCGCGCTTTGTTTTCTCGCCGCCTGTTCGCGCGCCACCACCACTACTACGACGAAGACCCGTCCGGTCGGCGCACCGCGGGCGAAAACTAAGCCCGCTCCTGCTGCACCGCGCGCCGAGAGCGGATTGACAGGAGCGGCGACCCCGCGTGGAGCCGTCCTCGATTTCCTCGCCGCCGTGAAATCCCAGGACATCCAGGCAATGTCGGTGATTTTCGGAACGAAAGGCGGACCCTCGCGCGACAACATGGACCGGAATGAGCTCGAGAAGCGACTCATCATTCTCCAGTGCTACTTCAGCAACGACAAATTTCGCATCACCGGCGAAGCGCCGGGAGAAGGCGGTCATCGCATCTTCACGGTGGAGCTGACCAAGGGCGGCAACATCAGGACTCCGCGCTTCTATTCGGTCGCCGGGCCGTCCAATCGTTACTACGTGGACAACATGGAGATCGCGGCCGTCCGCGATTTCTGTCGCAAGTAGCAAAAGCTCAGTCAATATTCCGACAGCTCGAGCAGAATCCCCTCTGTCGAGCTTGGGTGAAGGAAAGCGATTCTTTTTCCTTCGGCGCCAATTCGCGGAACCTCATCCAGTAGCTTGATGCCACGGGCGCGACATTTTTCCAGCGTTGCATCGATGTCGTCAACGGCAAAGCAGATGTGGTGAATTCCAGGGCCCCTTCGCGCGATGAATTTCCCGCTCGGCGTGTCCTCCCCATCGGGCTCCAGGAGCTCCACGAGCGAGTCGCCAGCCATGACCGCAGCGATGCTGGCGCCATCGGAATCGCTGATCTCCGCCCGTTCCAGCGCGAGAATTTCAGTAAGAAAGGGAAGACTCGCCGATATTGACTTCACGGCGATTCCGATGTGGGCGATACGGGTGCCCTTGGGGGCTTCCTGTTGCATTAGATTTCACGCGCAGAGGGAAACAAAAACTAATTCAGCGAGCGGTCCGGGACACCGGCCAGCGAGGGTTGTAAATGTCGAACGCAGTCGAAGTAACGGACAACGATTTTGAGGCGGAAATCGAAAATCACCCCGGGCTCGCTGTCGTCGATTTCTGGGCAACGTGGTGCGGCCCGTGTCGCATGATCGGGCCTGTTCTCGACCAGCTGTCGATTGAATATGCGGGCAAGGCGAAGGTCGCGAAGCTCGACGTCGATACGAACATCCGCACGCCGGCCCGTTTCCAGGTCCGCTCGATTCCCGCCATTCTGTTCTTCAAGGACGGCAAGCTGGTCGATCAGGTGATCGGTGCGGTTCCGAAGTCGCAGCTCGAGACGAAGTTCAAGCAGCACGCTGCGTAGCAGACTGGAGAGGGCCGGTTGACCGCGCCTCGCGTGGCAGGGGCCCTCTACATCGTCAGTACTCCCATCGGCAACATGGGAGACATGTCCTTTCGCGCGGTCGAGGTCCTTTCCTCGGCCGCGCTTGTCATTGCTGAGGACACGCGCCACAGCCGTCGCCTTCTCGATCACTACGAAATCTCCACGCGCTGCTCCGCTTATCACGAGCACAACGAAGCGAGAGAAACGCCGCGGCTGGTGAAACGCATCCTGGGGGGCGAGTCGGTGTCCCTGATCACCGACGCCGGTACGCCGCTCTTGTCGGATCCTGGCGCCCGCCTTGTTGCGGCAGCGATCGAAGCCGGCATCGACGTCATCCCGGTTCCTGGCGCTTCGGCTCTTCTTGCGGCGCTGGTGGGATCGGGAGTCGCAGGAGATCACTTCACGTTTTTCGGCTTCCTTCCGCGCAAGGGTAAGGACCGCCATCGAGTGTTGACAGACATAATGCGCATGTCACACACCTCGATCCTATACGAATCACCGCTCCGGGTGTGCGACACGCTGAAAGAGCTGGCCGAGGCCGGCGCCGGCGCGCGAACAGCCGTCGTTGCGCGCGAGCTGACCAAGAAATTCGAGGAGTTCACGAGGGGCACTGTTGCCGAGCTGGCGCTGCGCTTCGAGCAGACCCCGGCGCGAGGAGAGGTCGTGATCCTCATCGGCGGAGCTCACGAAGAGGCGCTGGACGAAGATGAAATGCGGGTAGCGATCAAGGAAATGCTTGGAGACGGACTCAGCGCACGCGATTGCGTGGAGCGCCTCATGAGCCGGTTCGGCGCCCCCCGAAATCTCGCCTACAAGCTCGCGCACGAAGGATGATCGCGTTTCCGGAAGCCGTCGCCGACACTGCGCATCTGGACCCCGCGAGCATCGCGAACGATCTCAGCCTCGATGGTCCAATTGCCGCATTGATGCAGCAGTACGAGGACAGGCCGGCCCAACGGCAGATGGCGATGGCGATCGCCGAGCTGTACAACGATGGCGGTGTCGGTCTGATCGAAGCGGGTACGGGAGTCGGCAAGTCCCTCGGTTATCTGCTGCCGGCGCTGCGATGGGCGAATCTCACGGGCGAACGCACTGTCATCTCAACGAACACAATCAACCTTCAGGAGCAGCTTGTCCGGAAGGATCTGCCGTTCCTTCAAAAAGCGCTGGCAAGAGAACAGCCGGTTCGATTCGCGCTTCTCAAAGGATGGAGAAATTATCTGTGTCTCCTCCGCCTCGAGCAGGCGAAGCTGATGGGTGCATCGCTGTTTGGTGACGATGCGGGCGGTATGGAAATGATTGCCGCGTGGTCGAGCACGACAAAAGAAGGCTCGCTGAGCGATCTCGACTACCCACCGAACCCCGAGGTGTGGGACGAGGTGGCAGCGGAGCCGGACCTCTGCACACGACAGAAGTGTCCGCATTTCGAGAAGTGTTTCTTCTTTCGCGCGCGTCGCGAAGCTGCAAGCGCGCAGGTTGTAGTCGCCAATCATCACCTCCTGATGTCGGACATTGCGGTGAGAAGGCTTCAGCAGAACTGGGAAGACACTGCCGTAATCCCGGCGTACTCGCGGCTCATCATCGACGAAGGTCATCACCTCGAGGACGCCGCTGCAACGCACCTTGGTGCGACTGCCTCGAGACGAGGAATGCTGCGCTTGCTGTCGCGACTGGCCCGCAACGCAAGTCGCCGAGGCCAGGCGGGCGGAATTCTCGCCGCACTTGGTGAGAGGCTGCGAGCGCGTCCAGACGACATGTTCAGCAAGGCCAGTCTCGATTTGCTGGACGAAAAGATTCTGCCGGCGGTCGATGCCTGCCGTGACAAGGGAACGGTCGTGTTCGATCTTCTCGAGATATTCCTCCGCGAAAGCTCGCAGCAGGTAGTGCGACTCGGCGACGACTTCGACTCGCACCACATTTGGAAAGCGGGACTTGGCGATGCATTGACGGACATGCTGACCAGTGCCGCAACGTTGGCAGATACGATTGGCTTGATACGCGACCGGCTCGAGCGCGAAGCGACGCCTGACGAGCCCACGGCGATGCTCGTGAGCGAGCTGCGCGGAGTCGGGCGACGCCTTGAAGCTCTCGCTGGCGCAATCCATGGTGCGCTTGAATCGGGATCGGATTCTCACAGGCGCGTGCGATGGGTCGAAGCGCGCGGACGGGGCGAAGGCAACATCGGCGTGACGTGGGTGCCACTCGATCTCGCACCAATTCTTCGCGACGATCTCTTCAACCGCCTGCGCACGACTGTCGTGACGAGCGCAACACTTTCAACCGATTCACGATTCGAATTTGTGAGCGGACGGTTGGGCGTCGATGAGCTCCGGATTCCGCCGGTGACTGAGTCGTTTGCGTCGCCGTTCGATTTCAAGCGTCAGGCACTTCTCGCGGTGCCGAAGGACGTTCCAGCGCCGAACGCGGATCCGGCCGGTCACTTTCGATCCGTGATCAAAATGGTGGAGGAGTTCACGAACGCGTCGGACGGCGGAATTTTCGTTCTGTTCACGAGTCATCGTGATGTTCGCCAGGCCGCCGTTGAATTGCGCGCCAAGGGGCTGGCCGCCGATCGCCCGCTGCTCGTGCATGGCGAAGAGTCGCGCGATGCACTTCTCGCTCGATTTCGCGAGTCAGGCAGGGCGGTTCTTCTCGGGACCTCGTCCTACTGGGAAGGTGTTGACGTCGCTGGAAGCGCGTTGCGCGGTCTGCTCATCGCCAAACTGCCGTTCCGCGTTCCCACTGAGCCGTTGACCGCTGCTCACTGCGAGGCGATCGCGGAGCGCGGAGGGGATCCATTCGCGGACTACATGGTGCCTCACGCGGCACTTCGACTCAAGCAGGGATTTGGGCGTTTGATCAGGACAAAAACGGATCGCGGCGCAATTGTCATTGCCGATCCGCGCGTCGTGACAAAAGGTTATGGGGCGACGATGTTGCGAGCGCTTCCCCCGGCAAGACGAATACTTTCGAGCTGGGACGAAATTTCCCGGCAACTAAGGGACTTCTATTCGGTGTCCGAATGATGTTGATAGCGTACCGTAAATAACTCAATGACTGACTTGAAATTCGATGATCCGCTAACGGGCGGCGGCGACCCGCCCGCCAGGTCAGGCGGAACTTTCCACGCGCCAGGCAAGATCGTTTGCATCGGCCGCAACTATCGCGAGCACGCCAGAGAGCTGGGGAATGAGGTTCCAACCGAGCCGCTGTTTTTCCTCAAGCCGAGCACCAGCATCATTCGTGACGGAGATGCGATAGTTCTTCCGAAGCAATCGGAGCGCGTCGAGTTCGAGGGTGAAATCGGGATTATCGTCGGCAGCCGGTTGACGAAAGCATCTGAGGCGGACGCAATCGCGGCAGTGCGGGGAATTGCCGCCGTTAACGATGTGACCGCTCGAGATCTTCAGAAGAAAGACAGCCAGTGGACCAGGGCAAAAGGCTTCGACACTTTTTGTCCCGTTGGAAACGTCGCCGAGGGTTCGTACGATCTCGCGAATCTCGTAGTGATCACGCGAGTGAACGGCGAAGAAAAGCAGCGCGCCAGTTCCAGCGAGATGGTGTTTTCGATTCCGATGCTGTTGTCGTACGTATCGCACGTAATGACGCTGGAACCGGGAGACCTTGTCGCGACGGGCACTCCCGCTGGTGTCGCTTTGCTGAAGGCCGGGGATATCGTCGAGGTCGAGATCGAAGGCTTGAGCAAGGTGAGCAATCGTGTCGAGGGACCGGCCTGATGCCACGGCTCGCTAATCGCCTCCTCACGCTTCCTGATTATCCGCTTGGCAGAATGCCGGACAAGAAGCGCGCGTTGATCGCGCGGGGTATCGACGTTATCGACCTGGGCGCTGGTGATGCTGACTTAGCTCCTCCGCGGGCGGCAGTTGAGCGTTTGGCAGCCGCCGCACGCAATCCTGGTATGAGCCGATACGGCTTTGGCTTGGGTCTCGTTGAATATCGCGAGGCGATCTCCAGATTCATGTCAAAGCGGTTTGGACTCACGTTCAACCCGTTCACAGAAATCGTGCCCCTGATCGGATCGAAGGAGGGGATCTCGCACGTGGCGCTCGCCTACGCTGAGGAAGGCGACGTGACGATCATCCCCGAGCCAGGGTATCTCGCGTACGTCGGCGGAACCCGGCTCGCGATGGGCGAGCCATACAAGTATTCGCTGAAGCCGGAGAACGGGTTTCTTGTAGACCTGGACGAAGTGCCGGGGGACGTGCTCGAGCGAACGAAGATTCTGTATCTGAACTATCCGAACAATCCGACCGCCGCAGTGGCTCCCATGAGCTATCTCGAAGATATCGTTCGGCGCTGCAAGGAACTCGACATCCTTCTGGTGTATGACAATGCCTACTCTGAGATGGCATTCGACGGTTACAAGCCGCCGAGCATTTTCGAAGTAGACGGCGCGCGCGATGTGGCCATCGAGTTCCACTCGATGTCAAAGACCTACAACATGACCGGGTGGCGATGCGGCTGGGCCGTCGGCGACAGGGAGCTTGTTGGACCTCTGGAGCGCGTAAAGCTGTTTGTCGACACTGGTGCATTCATGGCAGTGCAGGCGGCATCGGCATCGGCACTCGACAATTGGGAAGAGTTCGTTCCGCGCAACATCGCGGTGTTCGAGGAACGGCGTAATGCCGCGGTGACTGCATTTCGCGAGAACGGTTTCGAGTGCGAATCGCCGATGGGCACGATGTATCTCTGGATTCCGCTGCCGGAGCACATAACAAGCGCTGAATTTTCGGAGATGCTCATGGAAGACGAAGGAGTGATTGTGTTGCCAGGCTCGTCGTTCGGAGCAGGTGGAGAAGGATTTTTCCGCGTGTCGTTCATAACCTCGCCCGAGCGCATTCGCGAAGCCGCGGCGCGCGCGGGTCGAGTGCTGGCGCGTATGAGCGTGGGAGCGTAAGGGAGACTTGCCAGAACCAGTGATGAATACGCTTCGCGGATCGAGGAATCCGGTGCAGCCGCCTGCTCTGCGGAAGCGCACGCCATCACGTCCGTTCGTTGCGTCAATCGTATTCCACGTACTGCTGGTAGCGGGGCTCGTGAAATTTCTGGTGTCGCCGGCTGCATTCACGATGATCTTCGGCCCCCACAAGTCCGTGGAGATCCCTGCCGAGCGGATTGGATTCCTGCGGCTCCCGAAGGCAGATGGTGCACCTGTCGCCGGAAAGAGCGGTGGTGACAACAAGCCGGTGAGCAAGGTTTTGCGCAAAGCGCTGGTCGCACCGACCACAATTCCGACGACGATCCCTACGGCACCCATTTCAACGACAACACCAACTTCCAGCGAGGGAAGTGGTCCACTGGTTGGTGGAGGTGGCCCGACCCGCGGCATTCGTCCCACGTATGGCGATCCGCGACTCTGGTCTCCACCTGGAGATCTCGTCCAAGCGCCAAAGAGTGCAAGGGAGCGCCTCGACAGCACGATCGTTTCGCTCATTGCGCCGTTCAATGATTCAATTGCCGCCGCGGCCGGCGAGCGCAAGCCGGGCGACTGGACGTTCGATCGCGACGGCAAGAAGTACGGAATCGACCAGAAGTACATTCACCTTGGAAAGTTCTCGATTCCAACCGCCGTGCTGGCGCTGCTTCCTATTAATCAGTCGCAGAACCCGGCGACGTATGATCGCAACAAGGCGTCGAACCAGATGCACGCGGACATTTTCTGGAACGCTCAGCGCGGAATGAACGACGTGGACTTCAAGAAAGCCGTCAGGAGCATCCGCGAGCGCAAGGAGCGCGAGAAGGCGCAAGCGGAAAAGAAAAAGCGGCAGGCTGATCAGCCCGCCGCGCAGTCGCCAACCGATCGCTAGCAGAAGAGCCCGCTAGTTCTCGCTCATCTCGGCGGTCTGTTCTTCCATCGTAACGAACGGTCTGAATACGCCACAGACTACTCCGAGAATGCCAAAGTCGTCGGTCGGCTTGATCGTTATCTCGCGCTCAGCTGGATTGGCCGGCTCGAGAACGACCGCACCGTTCTGGTGGGTCAACGTCTTGACGGTTCCCTCTTCGCCGATTCTCGCTGCGATGATGTCGTTCTCCTTCGCTTTGCCCGCAGGATTGACCATGACGAAATCACCGTCGCTGATTGCTCGGCCAATCATGCTGTCACCCTTCACCTTGAGGAAGAAAACTTCCTCGACAGGAACGAAGCGGCGATCCATTGTGATGAAACCGGCGCGATGCTCGGGAAGGAGCGCGGGCTCGCCAGCGTGGATTCTTCCATAGTACGGAACCGGCTTCGTCTTGCTGCCGCCAGTGAAGCCAAGAAGTCTCACCCCTCTGGAGCGGGCTGGATCGCGCTCGATGTATCCCTTGCGAGCGAGTGACTGCAGAAGATCGGAGACCGTCTTCGTCGATTTAATCTGGAATTTCTTGCCGATGTCCCGAATGCTCGGCTGGTACGTGTTCTCTGCCGTGAAGTCGAGCAGGTAGTTGTATACCGAGCCCTCGAGCGGGGTTAAAGCCTCTGCCATTGGAGCTCCAGAATTGTGAAGGCGCGTTGAGCGTTCTCTCAGCACCTTTGATTCGGTATAATCTGCAGGTCATACCCGGCATCGTCAACCAACAGTTTCCACCGCTGCTACAGCACAGTGGGCGAAGTACGCCGCAGCCACGAAACGGCGTTCTCAAGTCGTCGAAGAGCAAGGTCACGCCCCTGCATTACCAGCACGTCGAAAATCCCCGGACTTACAGACAATCCAGTCAAGGCGAGGCGCAGCGGCTGGAAGACTTTGCCCGCCGCGACACCCCGCGACTCCGCCAGTGAACGCAGCGATGCCTCGAGAGGCTCGGCCTTCCACTCGCTGACCGCGGCAAGCGCGCCAGAGGTCGCCGAGAGAATGTCCGCGGCCGCACCGGTGTTTTTCCAGTTCTTTCCGACTGCCTCGGCGTCGTACTCGATGCTATCAAGGAAATACGGTTCCGCCTGACGCACGATGTCGTCCATGGTGCGAGCGCGGACGCGAAGCATATCGAGAAGTGACATGTACCACTCGCGACGATCAGCGACCGTTTTGTCGTCGATCAATCCGCCGGCGATCATCAATGGCGTCACCCGCGGCTCGAGATCTTCAAGAGGTACGCGAGACAGGTGCTGCCCGTTCATCCACTCCAGCTTTTTCGTGTCAAAGATCGCGGCCTTGCGCTGGAGTCCGTCGGGAGTGAAGAGCTCGATCAACTCGTCCATCGTCATTACCTCGCGGTCCTCCCCGGGTGACCAGCCGAGCAGCGCGAGGAAGTTCAACATCGCGCCCGGAAGGAGGCCTTCGTGCTGATAGTCGCCGACCGCGGTCGCGCCATGGCGCTTGCTGAGTTTCTTGCCGTCCATCCCATGGATCATTGGCAGATGAGCAAACACCGGGAGTTCGGCGTTGAGGGCGCGGTAGAGCAGGATCTGCTTAGGCGTGTTGGAGATATGATCGTCGCCGCGCATCACGAGAGTAATTCCCATTGCGATGTCGTCGGAAACGACGGCAAGATTGTAGATCGGCGTTGCGTTGGAACGAAGGATGACGAAGTCTTCGAGGTCCTTGTTCGGAAACTTGATGGTATCATGAACGAGGTCGTTCCATGAGGTCGTTCCTTCCGGAATGCGGAAGCGAATGACGAACGGATCACCTGACGACACGCGGCTCTCGATCTGGTCGGCTGTCAACCGATCACAGCGCCGGTCGTACTTGAAGCTTTCCTTGCGGGACTCTGCTTCCTTCCGCCGCACTTCCAGCTCGGCCTGGGTACAAAAACAGCGATATGCGGTGCCACCTTCGAGCATGCTTCGCGCGTCGTTCTGGTGGCGCTCGAGGTTGGCGCCCTGGTAGACGACTTGTTCCTGCCAGTCGAGACCGAGCCAGTGGAGGCCGTCGAAGATCGCGCGGGTGCTTTCTTCAGTGCTGCGCGCCTTGTCAGTGTCTTCAATGCGGAGGAGAAACTCGCCGTCGTAGTGCTTCGCGTACAGCCAGTTGAACAGGGCAGTGCGGGCGCCGCCCACGTGGAGATAGCCAGTGGGAGAAGGCGCGAAGCGGAGGCGGGGTCGCCCTGGTGTGTCGGTCATCGTATTGGCGGTTTCGGCGAAATGCAAAGCGGGCCCGCCAATCTGAAGCGGACCCGCGTAACGGAGAGAGAGGGATTCGAACCCTCGATACGCGTTTCCACGTATGCCGGTTTAGCAAACCGGTGCCTTCAGCCTCTCGGCCATCTCTCCGGGAGGTCACGCAAGGTATTGTGGGCGAGAGGGTTGTTCAACCCCGCCTCGACGAACGGGGACAGCCACTGTGGAAGTCCCCAATCATACTGGTTAACGGCGATTCCCGTCTGGAAACTCCGGAAACATATTGCGCGTAACGAATTCCACGTATATGGTGGGTTCCCGGGCACGTCGCGCGGGGCGCCTCCTATTGCCGGATTCGGGGTCGCTGAAACCCGTGACAGGCGTGACACTCTCCAGGGAGGAATTCTCTGCCGAAGGAACCTCAGCACCCCGCATTGTCGCCCGAGAGCATGAAGACGTTGAGGGAGGGGCTGGCGACCTGCCGCTCAAAGCGCGGACTGACGCCGGAGGCCGATGCGGCCATCGTTGAGTTGTGCGTTGACGCCCGCGAAAAGGGCTGGACGGCAGAACAGCTGTTGATGGCGGTGAAGGACGCCTGCTACAGATCCCCGGAAATCTCCCATCTCACCACAAACTCGGAACGGGATGCGTTCCTCGCAAAAATCGTGAGCGCGTGCATCCGCGAGTTCTATAGAGGCTACGCCAAGCCCGACGACGCGGCCGTAGACCAGAAGATTCAGTAGCGCTGCACCCCGGGATCGATCTCCTCGCTCCAACGGAGAATCCCGCCCGTCAAATTCGCAAGTCTGGTGAAACCGGCGTCCTGAAGCGCGTACGCGGCGTGCATGCTGCGCACTCCTGACTTGCAGTAGATGATAGTCGCCTTCGAGCGGTCGATCGATTCGACTTCCGAAGCCAGCTGTCCGAGGGGAATGAGGCGCGCTCCAGGAAGTCGCGCGATCTGCCATTCCCATGGCTCTCGCACATCGATGAGCTGAATGTCTTCGCCGGCTTCGATTCGGGAAGCCAGTGTCGCGGGATCGATGTCCGTAATTCCCTCAACGACGTCGCTCGTGGTCACAGTCGCTCCAATTCCGCAAAATGCTTCGTAGTTGATCAGCTCTTTTATCCCGCGGGTGCCGCATGCCGGACACTCTGGGTCGCGACGCAACGCAATCGTTCTGAATACCATCGAAAGTGCGTCAACGAGCAGGAGCCTGCCGATGAGCGGGTCGCCCTTCTCTAGAACTAGCTTGATCGCCTCAGTTGCTTGAATCGTTCCGATCAACCCGGGCAGCACTCCGAGGACGCCAGCTTCAGCGCAGTCTGGAACCAGGCCGGGCGGTGGCGGCTCACGGAACAGACAACGGTAGCATGGACCATTTTTGGCCGCGAAAACTGAAGCCTGCCCCTCGAAGCGGAGAACACTTCCGAACGCGTTCGGAATTCCGAGAAGAACGCAAGTATCATTGACGAGGTAACGCGTTGGAAAATTGTCGGTGCCGTCAACGATTACATCGAAGCCTTTCGCGATGTCGAGCGCGTTCTGCGATGTGAGGGCCGTGTCAAAGCGCTCGACGTGCACGAATGGATTGATGTCGCGAATTCGATCGGAGGCAGAGTCGAGCTTGGGTCGACCGACGTCTGATGTGCCATGCAGAATCTGTCGTTGAAGATTCGTTACATCAACGAGGTCGAAGTCCACGAGACCGAGTGTGCCGATTCCGGCGGCGGCGAGGTAGAGCGCGGCTGGGGAACCGAGGCCGCCCGCGCCAACGAGGAGAACACGGGAGTTCTTGAGTTTCGTCTGGCCGGTCGTTCCGACCTGGGAGAGGACGAGATGTCTGCCGTAGCGGCGGAGCTCGTCGTTACTCAGTTCAGGCTGCACTCGGGTCGGCGGCGACATCGTCTAAAGATAAGACCTCAACAACTGAGCAGTCCTACCTTGTTGTGGGACTTTTCCGGGCCGCAAGGGTCTTGTACGCCACGTCCTTGGGCGCTCCCCCGCGCGGCCAATCCTTCTCTTTGCCGATGAAGTCCGGGCGCGGGCGCGAATTGATGTACGACGCCACGTCGAACGCCTGTTGCGGAGTCAACATTCCCGGTCTGTCGCGGGGCATCAGTTGATGGATGAAACGAGCCGCGCTCTGAAGCCGAGCCATTCCCGCGCCAATGTTGTACGACTTCGGCCCCCACAGTGGGGGCGCTGCCGGAGATCCCGCGCCATTTGCGCCATGACACATGACGCAGTTCGCCGCAAACACCGATTGTCCGCGCGTCGTGTCGCCCTCGAGCGCGTCGAGCGCGGGCACGGCCTGCCCCTCCATCTCACCCCCGGCCGCATATCCGCGCGAGAGAAATGCAAGGTAGGTCACGATGTCCCTCATCTCCGCGCTGTGCGCCGGCAGGGCCTTGCCGTTCATGCTGCGGGTGAAGCAGTCATTGATGCGATCTTCAATCAGATCGACTTTGCCGCTTCGTCCACGGTACTGCGGAAAGCGTACATACGATCCAACGAAAGGCATTGCGCTCTTCTGAGTGCCGTCGGCGATGTGGCAATTGGTGCAGGTCAATGACGCTCCAACAAATGACGGAAGGCTGTCACGGGTACTGTGAATGAGCGCACGTCCACGCCTGACGGAAGCGAGCGTCACGCTGTCGGTAATTTCACTCTCCAGGGGCACGCGGAATGGTGTTTTCGGTTTCGCATCCGCCTTTCCGAGGTTGCTAGCATGAA
>JBDSBT010000028.1:0-7635 GCA_039921425.1 Gemmatimonadaceae bacterium
TCCCGGCCCATCAACCGGTTCATCGACGACTCGTCGCATGCGTCGGATGCAGGTGTGGGAGCGAGCAACCCCTCCTGAACGCAAGCGTGGACGTCGAGAACGAAATCTCCGATTGCGACACCGACGCGTGACACCGACGCATCAGTCCTCGCGAAGACACCGAACGGAAGATTCTGAATGGGAAATTCGCAGTCCACTATATTGGCGGATTCAACCCAACTGCGAAGCGATGGATCGTGTGTGCGGTTGGTCACTCTAGTTAGATGAGATTCATGCTTCTCGCTTCATCCACCGGTTCGGTGAATGAGCAGGATCCGAAGGACACGGCAAGCGTCTTTCTTGTAGCTGTCAAATGTGATTCGTCAGCCAGGTTTCCCCGCCACCACGCGCCCGATTCATCGAAAGTGATCGATGACGATTCATTCTCCTCCAAGAGATCGAACAACGCTGATTCCGGGAGTCCGGCGCGGTGAAATGCCGCCACGAGGAAGATGTTAAGGTAGCCGAACATAGTCCCTCGGGGCGCGTCGGCCTCGTAGGTTAGCGGGTAGTCACCGCGCAGCGCGTGATGAAGTCCCGCCGTTGCCTTGAATGGGAGCGACAGGCTGGCGCACGCATCGATGAACTGCATGACGGTTGTCGCTGATGGAATCGCGCTCGCGACCACGCCGCCGGTTCTGAGCTTCGCTTTCGCCCCGGATTTGGCGATGACGGCAAGCAGCGGCGCGGCATTCTCCGCGTCGGTCGGCTCGAGGAAGATCGCGAAGTCCTGACCGAACGACCGGACAGCCCAGTCAATCTCCGCAGCGCTCGCCACCGGCATTTCTATCGCGTCGATCACGAAGCCGCGCCCAACGGTGGCATGCTTGTGGCTGAACTGAGCGATCGCTTCCCTGTCGGCGTCTTTCCCCGGTGATACGAGTGTGCTCAGGCGCCAGCGATCTCGTCGATCACCGATGAAACTGTGGGCAGCCGCCGCGAACTCAGGCAGTTGAGACACTGGAAGAATGAAGCGTCCGAGCAGGTCTCGATCTTCGCTGCTCTCATATCGAGCGAACTCACGGACCGCATCGTCCATGCGAAGGCGGGCGGGCGGAAAAAGTCCGGCGTAGTCGATGATTCCATTCATGAAAGCACGCGCCAATCTCATGTGCGGAATTTAGCCGTGAAGGTCCGGCTATAGAACCGGCATTCCCGCCAGGCCGAGGGGCAGGGTAAGCGTGAAGGTCGAGCCCTTTTTCGGCTCGCTCTCGACGGTCACATCGCCGCCCATCAGGCGCGCGAGCTCCCGGCTGATGGCGAGGCCAAGCCCGCTGCCTTCCGCCGTTCTGGTAAGACCGGCCGAAATCTGAGTGAACGGCTCAAAGATTGTCTCGTGGAGTGCCCGGTCGATTCCCTTGCCTTCGTCCTTGATCATGATCCCGACGAGGTGGTCCTGTGCCTCGAACAAGAAAGTCACACGCCCACCTCGAGGGCTGAATTTGGCAGCGTTGGAAAGGAGATTGACGAGTATCTGTTGTAGCCGTTCGCGATCGGCGACAACGGAGAGACCGGGATTCGATTGCACAACATCAAAGTGGATGTCGCAGGCCTCGAACATTGGCTCGATCAGAAAATGAGCAGCGTCGATCGCCGCGCCTACGGGGATAGGTTCGAGGTGTAGCGGTATCCGCCCTGTCTCCGTTTTCGCGAAGGTAAGGATGTCGTTGACAATTCCCAGCAGGTGCTGCTGGCTGCGGCGAATTCTCGCAATTGCTTCCCTCTGCTGCTCGGACACGGGGCCGCGCATTCCAAGCTCGAGCAGTTCGGCGTAACCAGCGATGGCATTGAGCGGTGTGCGGAACTCGTGGCTCATCGTTGCGAGAAAGTCAGTCTTTGCCCGATCAGCGAGCGTTGCGCGGGCGACGGCTGCGACGGCCTCCTCGCGGGCGTTTTCCGCTTCGCGAAAAAGCCTCGCGTTGTCCATCGCCATCGCCGCTCGGCCCGCCAGATCTTCGGCGAAAAGGAGATCCTTCGGCGTATAGCGAGCGTTACGGTCGGTGGTGATGAACGTAATCGAGCCAAGAAGCCGCTCGCGCGCCTTGAGTGGAACTACCATGTACGACGCAATCCCGAGAGAGCGAAAGATTCCGACCTGGCGCTTGTCATAAGCCGATTTCCCAAGCATTTCGTCGGTCACTTCGGAGACGAGCTCAGGCTGCTGCGTTTGCAGAATTCGCGGCGCACCCATGATGTCGCTGGAGCATGGCGGATATTTGACCTTGAGCTCTCTAGCCAAAGGTCTCATCGCCGGATCCGGGTGAATAATCTCAAGCCTCTCGACTGTCCCGGCTTCATTCATGAGATCGACGATGCACCACGCACCGAGCTCCGGCATCGCAAGGCGGGCGACGCTGGAAAGAGTCTGCTCGTAGTTCAGCGACTCGAAAAGCTTTCGGCTCATGTCGGCGAGAAAGAGCGCGCGCCGCTCAGGCCTTCGGCGGTCGATCTGCCCCGGCTTATGGCTTGGGAACGCGACCTGCCGTGCGGCGGAGACTTCTACCCGTTCAGTTGCCGTTTCGGACGCTTTTAAGGGCTCTTTCATACAGTGATTCATATGTCAAGAATCGAGCCGTGTGGAAACGTAATAAATGTGATATTACCGCTTGACAGCGCGCGGTTAACGCGTCCGCCGGATCACGCCGCAGGCGATTCTTGCGCCGCTGTTCCCGGCAGGCTGCGAGATTTGATCGTCTGCTGCAAGGTGAACGACAATCGCGCTCCCGTCTGTGTCGAATAGAGATGTCGATCCATCGGTGAGCGAGATGCGATCTGTCGTGAACGACGCTCTGCCTGTCCCGTCCGGATTCACGGTAAAGTTGGGGGCGTCGCCGCCGTGCGGTCCTGCCGCATTGTCGAGACCGTGCTGGCGGCCGAGCGGGTTGTAGTGCGCGCCTGCGGCCGCAAATGCGCCTGCAGTCGTAGACTCGCAGCTCCCCACCGCATGAAAGTGGATTCCGTGGGGTCCTGGCGGCATGCCGGTAAACTGCGCCTCCACGTGAATGACGTTGTCAACGTCCTGCCACATCTCGACGGTCGCCCTGGTGTCGCCAGCTGCGTTGGCGATCGTCGCGTACGCAACAGCAACGCGATTGAGCGGCGCGGGTGCGTGAGCACACCCGACGAGTGATGACGCAAGCGATACGACTGTCAGCAAAATGAATTTATTCGGCATTGGGGCCTCAACGGGAATGAAAGACTACGCAAGATGGACAAGATATTACGGCGCAATGGGAGAGGTAGGTCACCGGCCAGTCATTCCTATGGTCGTCATCCATTGACTCAGACCAGGGAAGTTCGGGGCGATCCGAACCAGCCTGAGGGCGTTCTCTCTTGCCTTCCCGATATCGTGGTTCAGCGCGTAGACCAGCGAGAGCTGATATAGCGTCGATGGATCGGGCGAAAGCTGGGCGCTCTGCTCGAGCATGGCTATCGCGCGCGGGTAGTCCTTCGCCTGCATCGCGATTACACCAAGCGTGTACGCCGTCGATGAGCTCGGCTGCAGCGCATTCGCCTTCTCGAGATATGGCCTCGCCTTGTCGAGCTGCTTTGCGGAGAAAAGAGCGCGACCAGCCAACCGGTAAGCGATCTCGATGCCCGGCTCATCCCTGATGAGGCCGTCGTATTCAGCTACTGCGCTATCGGGTTGTCCGCGCGCGATGTAGGCGCGAGCCAACATCATCTTTGCCTGCGCCCAGTGCATTCCTCCGCGCGATTCATTAAATGCGATGCTGTCGAGCAGATTTACCGGTTTGTAGCTGCCCCGATAGTCTTCGTTTTTCGACACCGGAACGAACGGCCAGCGGGTGGTCACCGTCTTGATTGTGTGATACGCAATCCTCTGATCAAGCTCGGTGAGCTTCATCCTGCTCGCATAATCATCCCATGTCGCAAGGCGGCTCATGTCCGACGGTCGCCCGAGGAAGCTCGCGCTGCGCAACGCATCGAAATAGAAGCGCGCAAGCAATACATATCCACGCTGATTCGGGTGTACGTGCTCGAGGAAAAGATCTCCGCCGGGAATTCCGTACCGCGCCGCCGACGCGAAACCTTCAACGGCAGGCACGTACGTGGCCCCAGTTTCCCTTGCGATCTTCTGGATCCGCGGCTGAAACTCGCCGGGCGCGCGGAATCTTATCACATCCAGATCGCGTGCTTTTGCGAAGTGCGCCAACGCAGTCGTGCTGTCGCCCGACGTGAGCGCAATTTTCCCCAACTCGAATTCCTTTGTCGCTCCACTATCTGGCGGGGACGCGTTCGGACCAAACGGATCAAGATCCCTCAAGTTGCTCGGCGTGCTCCCCACGAACACTGCAATTCCGGCGCGACGGAAAAGCGCGATCGAATACCGGAGGTTGCTTTCGAATTGAGCGACTCCGCGGTTGTAAGTAGCGTCTCCGAGCTTGATGCGCTGGTTGCTGACGACACTTTCCATTCGGCTCGCATCTGCTGCGATCTCCTTCGTCGAGCGGCCGCCGCGAATTGCGCCAAGAACGGAGCTCGTCGCATTTCGGAGGAGAAGAAAAATCCTGAAATGCTGCAGCCGCAGGTAAAGCCGTACAAATGATGGAAACGAGCCGAGCGTCTCCGTCGATCCGGCGCCGAGAGCGCCGTAGTACTCGTTGTGGCCTCCGTAGATCAGAACGGCATCGGGCCTCTCGGCGATTACGTCTCGCGCGAGGTCGGCGATTGTGAAGCTGTTCGTCGCGGCCATGCCGAGGTTGACGACCTCGACGGTATCCTGCGGAAGCACGTCCGAGAGCGCGTCTCCGAGCACTCGCGCAAAAGTCCCGTTCGGTGGATATGGAAACCCGGCAGCCGACGACTCTCCCATGACGAAAAGGCGCATCGAATGCGCCGGCTTGTTGACGAGGAACGGATCGCCGGGAGGCGACGGAGGAAACTGCTCCTGCGGGAAATATCTACGGCCCACATTCTCACTCGGCACCTTGTAAAGGCCGTGGAGAACGGCGGGCGTGTTGAACGCGGAGAGATCACCGCCGTATTTGCCAATGCGAAGACCCACTTCGAGGAGCGCGACGAGTGCGAACGGAAGCAGCAGCGTGATGGCCATGAATGCCGCCACTCTGCCTGACGAAAGTGGCGGGGGAGGACCAAGGGGTTTCTTTGGTTCAGCACGAGGCGCCTTTGCTGCGTTCGCCTTGCGCGAGTCCTTGCCGGGCATTCTCTAGAAGATCGTATAGATGAACGGCGCCAGTGCAGAACCTTGAGCCAGCACGAGCAATCCGCCCACGACGACGAGCACTACGAGAATCGGAAGCAGCCAAAACTTTTTCCGGACACGCATGAATGACCACAGCTCGCCAATCATCCCGCCGTTAGCCATCGATTCAGGCTCCTAGAATTGTCGTTCCATTCGCTGGCGTCCGGCTTCGGGCTCGACCGGCTCACGCTTCGCCCAGTAGCTGTCCGCTTCGAGCTTGTGCCTCATCGGATTTCCACCAGCCATTCTCCGAACGAATGCCATCGGTGTCAGGACCACAAAGTACACGATCCCCATGAAGATGGGTGTGGTGATTTTTGATAAAAGATGGGCCAGTCCCATCCACGCTTTCTCAGTCGATTGCAGGCGCGCCGGCGCTACAAGTCCCGCTATCCCCATCACGGACGCAACCACCGCAAACACGCTCCACGTCATTTCGCGGTGCCTGAGGAACGCGATCAGCGCGAGGACCGCGAACGCGCCGCAGAGGGTGAAGGCGAATTTCCGTCCGGTTGCCGCGGTGTACGGCGCTGAATTCTTTTCCATCAATCGAGTGGAATGGAATGCTGCCAAGCTTCGTCGTCGAAATCTGGCTGTGATTTCTTCGAGAGCAGGAACGGTCCAATCGCGAGGTAGTCGAGGTGAGTGCGCATGAAGCAGCGATACGCATCGGTCGGCGAACAGACGATCGGCTCGCCTCTCACGTTGAACGACGTGTTGACGAGCATCGGGCAGCCGGTGATCGAATCGAATGCGGTGATCAGCTTGTGATATAGCGGAGTGCGCTCCATCGATACCGTTTGAACGCGTGCAGAGTAGTCGAGATGTGTTACGGCTGGAATATCCGACCGGGGAATGTTCAGAAGGTCGATTCCCCACCGCTCGCCGGTTGCAGCCGGCATCGGAAGCCGTCGCTCTTCCCTCACCGGCGCCACGACGAGCATGTACGGGGATTCACCGTTGAGATCGAAATATTCTCCCGCGCGGTCTTCCAGAACACTGGGCGCGAATGGACGAAACCCTTCCCGAAACTTCACCTTCAGATTAATCAGCGCCTGCATTCGCGCGCTTCGCGGATCGGCGAGGATGCTGCGCGCGCCGAGCGCACGAGGTCCGAATTCCATGCGACCCTGAAACCATCCGACGACCTGCTCATCAGCGATGAGCTGCGCCACTCTCGTAATGAGATCACTTTCGCCGAGCCGCTCGAAGATGGCGCCAACTTCCGTGAGATCCTTCTCCACTTCAGCCTCGTCATAAGAAGGACCCAGCAGGGAGCCGCTCATTCCGTCCGGTGTTGAAGTGGTCCGCGACTGATCGAAATGCCGGTGCCATGCGAGAAGCGCCGCACCCAGTGCTCCACCCGAATCACCAGCTGCTGGCTGAATCCAGACCTGCTCGAATGGGCCCTCTCGCAACACGCGTCCGTTCGCCACTGCGTTCAGCGCAACGCCTCCCGCAAGGCAAAGCGATTGCAATCCCGTGTCGCGATGCGCGGTGTTTACCATTCGGAGGACGATTTCCTCGCATACGACCTGCACGCTTCGAGCGAGATCCATTTCACGCTGCGTGAGCGGCGATTCTGGAGTTCTGGGCGGACCGCCAAAGAGCCCGTCGAAAGCCGGGCTCGTCATCGTAAGGCCGCTCAGATAGTTGAAATACTTCTGATCGAGTGTGAAAGATCCGTCTTCGCGAAGGTCGATGAGGTACTTGTAGATGGCGCCGACATACTTCGGCTCACCGTAGGGAGCGAGACCCATCACCTTGTACTCGCCCGAATTGACCTTGAAGCCCGCGTGATAGGTGAAAGCCGAGTACAGAAGACCGAGTGAGTCGGGCCAATGAAGTTCCTTCAACAGCCGGATGTCCTTTCCCGTCCCGATTCCTATCGACGCTGTCGCCCATTCGCCGACGCCATCGATGGTGAGAATGGCAGCTTCCTCGAACGGCGACGGATAGAACGCACTCGCCGCGTGAGATTCGTGGTGCTCGGCGTAAAGAACCTTACCTTCGAATCCGTTGAGTGCAGTCCGAATGGCCTTATCAGTGTAAAGCTTCTCCTTTATCCAGAGCGGCCCCGCTTTCAGGAACGAGCCAAAACCACGGGGAGCAACACCCATGTAAGTCTCGAGAATCCTCTCGAACTTGATCAGCGGCTTATCGTAGAAGACGACGGCGTCCAGATCGGCCAGAGAAACGCTGGCTTGTTCGAGACAGAACTCAACGGCCTCCGATGGAAAAGCGTCGTCGCCTTTTTTCCTTGTGAAGCGCTCTTCCTGTGCGGCCGCGACGATCCGGCCGTCGCCGATCAGGCACGCCGCGCTATCGTGATAGAACGCGGAAATGCCGAGGATGTACCGGACGCTCAAACG
>JBDSBT010000029.1:0-4010 GCA_039921425.1 Gemmatimonadaceae bacterium
CCAGAAATCCGCGAATAGCGAGGCGATCGATTCCCTGCCACGTCCACGCGCGCTCGCCATAGTAGCCCGCGAGATATTCCAGCAGCTCGTCCAGATCGCGGCGATAAGCTTCGAGCGTATTCGGCGAGACGTCACGCTCCTTCTCCATGTGGAGAAGGAAATCTTCGACCTCGGGAGATTTAGCGGGCAAGGCGGAATCAGCGAGCGGCGTGCTGCGCTGATAAGGAGTGCAGCTCCATCCATTCCGACATCGACGCCAGGGCGCGTTCCGCGAACTTCTCCCGTTTCTTCTTCTTGTCACGAATCATTTCCGGCAGATCGTCGAGCAAGCCGAAGTTTGCGTTCATCGGCTGAAAGTGTTTCGGATCGGCTTCGCGCAGGTATCGGTAGAGGGCGCCAGTCATCGTAGCCGGCGGAGGCACCTCGGGCTCGGCTCCTGCGAGCAGGCGCGCAAGATTGATCCCCGCCAGCAGGCCAGTCGCAGAACTTTCGGTGTAACCCTCGACTCCCGTGATCTGGCCAGCGAATAGAAGAGTTGCATCGTCGCGCGCGGCGAGGTGTGGCGACAATGCGGCCGGAGAGTTCAGATACGAATTCCGGTGAATCGATCCGTAACGCAGAAACTCCGCCTCGGCGAGCCCTGGAATCATTCGGAGAACGCGCTGCTGCTCGGGAATGCGAAGGCGCGTCTGAAAACCGACGACGTTCCACATTCTTCCGTGGCGGTCTTCGCGACGAAGCTGCACCACGGCCCACGGCCGCTTCCCCGTTCCCGGGTCAGTCAAGCCGACTGGCTTGAGCGGTCCGAAGCGCAATGTGTCTGCACCCCGCTTTGCTGCAACCTCAACCGGCATGCAGCCCTCGAAGTACGGCACTTCATCGAACTCGTGGCCGTGAAACTGATCGGCCGTGGTCAGTGCTTCGATGAATGCTGCGTACTCGTCACGATTCATCGGACAGTTCAGGTATGCGCCTTCTTCACTCGCGCCTTCCATTGTCTCCCGATCGTATCGGGACGCAGTGAATGCAATCGATTCGTCGATCGATTCGCGGGAAACGATCGGCGCAATTGCATCATAGAATGCCAGGGCGTTGACGCCGAGCCGTTCGCGCATTGCCGTCGCGAGTGCGTGTGAAGTCAGCGGCCCGGTTGCGACGACGGATGGCCCGGACAGCTCCGTCACCTCACCACGGACAATCTCGATGTTCGGGTGTGCCTCGATGCGAGCCGTGACCGACGACGAGAACACATCGCGATCGACCGCCAGTGCGCTGCCGGCCGGAACTCTGGATTCGTCCGCGCACTCGAGAATCATGGAACCGAGCAAGCGCATCTCGGCTTTCAGCAGGCCATGCGCGTTTGTTGTCTCGGTGCTCTTGAATGTGTTCGAGCAAACAAGCTCCGCGAATCTATCGGTGTGGTGTGCGGGGGTTCCACGGACGGGACGCATTTCATGCAGGGCAACTTTGTGTCCGCGCTCTGCCAGCTGCCAGGCCGCCTCCGATCCAGCGAGACCGCCACCGACGACTTTCACAACGCGCTCACTCACGCGCGCTGTCCTCCTTCACACGGCCACGGCTTCGACGACCGATTCGGCCGGAAGTTCCGCGGGCTCCCACTCATTCGCGCAGCTGACGCAGCGGCGATACTCACCGCGCGTCTTGTTCGACTTCATCTCGGCGCCGATGTATCCACACTCTGGACACACCTCGGATACCGGCTTGTCCCAGATGACGAAATCGCACGCGGGATAGTTGGCGCATCCATAAAATGCCTTGCCGCGCTTCTTCGAGCGGCGAACGGCAATGTCGCCACCATCTTTCGGACACTTCACACCGGTCGGCATCGACCGGGTACCGCGGCATTTCGGGAATTTGCTGCAACCGAGGAATTCGCCGGAGCGCCCCTGACGGATGACCATTGGCGCGCCGCACTCGTGACAGACCTGATCCGTTGGCTGAGCGGCTTTCCGCTCGCCGCGGAGCGGCCGCGTGTACTTGCACTCTTTCGGATGATTCTCGCAAGCGATGAATGGGCCGAAGAACCCGCCGCGCGGGACGAGCTTGCCGCCATCGATCGGACAACGTTCGGTCTCGAGGATCGAAAGATCGTGCGCTTCGGCGATCAGGCCCTCTATATCGGCTTCCTTCAGCGAGGTTGCGAACGGGCCGTAGAAGTTCTTCAGCATGTTGCGCCAGTTCACTTCGCCTTCCTCGACACGATCGAGATCGCTTTCCATCAGCGACGTGAACTGAACGTTGAACACATCGGGGAACGACTTCACCATTACCCTCTCGACCTGGTCGCCAAGCTCGGTCGGGAAGAAGCGCCGCTGTTCGAGCATTGCATAACGCCGGTCTACCAGGGTCGATATGATCGACGCGTAGGTTGAAGGACGGCCAATTCCAAGGCGCTCGAGCTCCTTGACTAGACTTGCTTCGGAGAAGCGCGGCGGCGGCTCCGTGAAATGCTGCGATGGCGTGACCTTTTTTACAGGGATGCGGTCGCCGACGTTCATGTTCGGCAGCGGCTGTTCGTCCTCGAGCGCGCGTCCGTGTCCGTCGCCTTCTTCGCGGCCTTCCTTATAAAGGGCGAGGAAGCCCTGGAACTTCATCACGCTGCCGGTTGACCGAAAAAGGTACGGCACCGGCAGCGCTTCGTCCTTCGATAGATCGAAGTCCACAGTGGTCGTATCGAAAACGGCCGGGGCCATCTGCGAAGCGACGAATCTCTTCCAGATCAACTCGTAGAGACGGAACTGATCGGGCGTGAGGTATCGCTTGATTGCATCAGGACGGCGCGTTGGATCGGTTGGCCGAATCGCTTCGTGGGCGTCCTGAGCGTTCTTGGATTTCCCATCGCCGTAAAGCTGGATTGAAGAAGCGACGAACTCCTTTCCAAACAGCGTCTGAACGTAATCGCGCGCCTGCGTTGCACTGATCTCGGACACGCGAGTTGAATCTGTTCGCATGTAGGTAATGAGTCCGACAGCTCCCTCTTCGCCAACTTCGACACCTTCGTACAGATCCTGCGCCAGACGCATGGTGCGCTTTGATCCGTAACCAAGCTTCTTCGCGGCTTCCTGCTGGAGAGTGCTGGTGGTGAACGGTGCGGACGAATTCTTCCGGCGCTCGCGGCGCTTTACGTCCGTAACTCCAAACGTTTTCATCGATGCGATATTGGACAGAATCGCCTGAGCCGCTTCGTCATTCGGGATCGTCGCTTTCTTCGCGTCGATGTGATGCAGCTTGGCGGTAAATTCCTGCCCTTCTTTCTCGAGCAGCGCTTCGACCGTCCAGTATTCGACTGGATTGAACGCCTTGATCTCCCGCTCGCGCTCGACCAGCAGACGCAGAGCAACCGTCTGGACTCTTCCGGCTGAAACTCCCTTCTTCACCGTCTTCCACAGAACCGGGCTGGCCTTGTAGCCAACGAGGCGATCGAGAACGCGACGCGCCTGCTGCGCGTCAACCTTGCGTTCGTCGATGTTGCCCGCGCGAGCGATAGCGCTCTGCACGGCATCCTTCGTTATCTCGTTAAAGAGGACGCGCTTGATAGGCGGGCCGTTCTTGCGGCGCACCTGGCTTGCAACGTGCCATGCGATTGCCTCACCCTCACGATCAGGATCGGTCGCCAGAAAAATTTCCTTCGCATCCTTCGCTGCGTTCTTGAGCTCGGCGACAGTTTTTTCTTTACCCGGAATGGTGACGTACTCCGGCTCGAAGCCGTTTTCGATATCGATTCCGATCTTCTTTGCGGGCAGGTCACGCACGTGGCCGATGGTCGCCTTCACGCGATAACCGCGGCCGAGGTACTTGCCGATGGTTTTCGCTTTTGCGGGTGACTCGACAATGACAAGCGAGGTAGTTCCCGGCTCTGGCGGCGGGCCTTCGTCTTCGACAGCCGCGGACTTCTTTGCCCGGGGCTTGGCCGCCTTTTTCGTGGCAGTCCTGGTGGCAGACTTCGTTGCGGTGCTCGCGACGGTCTTCTTTTTGGCGGTTGCCATTAT
>JBDSBT010000030.1:0-6975 GCA_039921425.1 Gemmatimonadaceae bacterium
GCGAAGAGGACTGCAACCGGCTATTCTGTCGCGCTCTACGATGTCAGGGCGGCGAGACGGCTCGACGCCCGCGACTTCAGGGTCACGCCGATTCCCCCCAATCGCGATGCGACCCTGGTGGACTCGATCACCACTGCAACGACATTCAGGGAAAAGTCGCTTCGCGATGCGATGTACCGAACGCTCAAGACACGCGCCGACGTCATGCGCCGTCCACGTCTGGCCAAGGACGAGCGTCAGAGACGTTTCGTCGTTCGCGATTCGCTCCGGAGAGACTCGGCAGCAACTGCCTACCTGAAGCGCGGCATCAACCGCTGGGAGGACGACAGACGCGATTCCGTCACGGCGTCGATTACGTCCACTGCGATGCGGCTGGCGCGACAGGACTCGGTCAATCGCATCGCTACTGCGGACGCGCAGAGAATGGGACTGCATCGCATCAGCGATGAAGTTGAGCGCTGGATTACGGGAAAGAGCGGCATTGCCGCAAGCAGGGTAGCGTATTCGCAGGGTGGCGTAATCCGCATCGTCGATAGCGATGGAGCGAACGATCGTGCCCTGACGAGGGGAGGGCTGGCGATGTCGCCGGCGTGGCATCCGAGCGCCGACAAGCTCATCTACTCGAAGTTCGTCGCTGCAGGAGGTGGCACTCAGCTCGAGGAAGCGGAGCTGGCGACGGGCCGCACGCGCACAATCGGCGGTGGCGGGTTGAATATCACTCCTGTTTATTCACACGACGGTCAGTATGTGGTGTACGCCAGTGGCTCGGAGTCTGGCACCGACTTGATGATGGTGAACGTGCAGGATCCTGCCGTTGTTCAGCGACTTACTTTCGGCCGCGGTAGCGACAACGGCTCGCCGACCTTCAGTCCTGACGGTCGACAGATCGCCTTTTTCTCGTCGCGATCGAAGTTTCCGCAGATATATACGATGGACGTCGATGGCACGAACGTTCAATTGTTGACGCCATTTACCCCTGGCGTACGGAGCTATCGCGCGGCTCCCGATTGGTCGCCCGACGGCCGCGCAGTCGCATATGAGCAGCAAAATGGCGACTTTCAGGTGTGGATGATCAACATCCGCGACAAGGAACCCCGGAAGCTGACGAGCGAAGGCGAAAATGAAGGCCCGTCGTGGGCACCAGACGGCCGGCATATTTCTCTTTCATCAACACGCGGCGGATCCAAGCACATCTGGATTGTCGATACGGAGTCTGGAAGGTTCCGGCAGCTTACGCGCTATGCGGGCGCGAGGCTGTCGGCGTGGTCACCGATAATTACCAATCCATGAGCGGCCGCACCCGCCACAATCCACGAAATCGACCATGTTAACCAGCGCACGCGTACTCGGAATTGCCCTCGTAGTCGCAATCGTTGCAGCAGGCTGCGCAAAGAAGCCCGCGCCCGCTCGGCCGATCCCACGCCGCATCAATACCGATAGCCTCGTGAGGGAGCAGGCGAGGCTCGATTCGATCGCCCGCGCAGATGCCGCGCGCTCGGCAGCGGCTGCCGCTGCGGCCGCTGCGGCAGCTGCGGGTCCAGCGACAGGGGCCGCGGTTACAGGTGAGGAGCGAACGACAGTCGCCAACACTATCTACTTCGATCTCGACGAATCTTCGCTTAGCGACGAGTCGAGAGCCGCGCTCGAGGCCAAGGCGCCGATCATCATCAGACATGCCAGCATGCGGATTCGTATTACGGGACACGCAGACGCTCGTGGATCCGACGAATACAACCTGGCGCTGGGACTTCGTCGTGCGGCCGAGGCAAAGCGATACCTGGCCGCGCTCGGCATTGACGAGAGCCGGATCGAGATCGTGACGATGGGTGAGGAACGACCAGCTGTTCGGGGGAGTACTGAAGAAGCATACGCGCTGAACCGACGCGTCGAGTTCGAGATTATCTCCTGACCGGGAGAACCGAGTGAAGCTTCACAAGGGAAGAGCCGTGCTGATCCTGATCATTTCGTTCATGGTCGCTGGATGTTTTGCGACTACCAGCCAGCTCCAGAACCTGCGCGACGACGTTTATCAACAGCGCGCCGAAGCCGACGCGAATGATTCAATTCGCGCCGTTCAGCTGGTCGAGATTCTCACCACATTACGCACCGTTACCGATTCGGTGTCGGGCTTCAGCACGCGACTCAACCGCATGCGTGCCGAGTCGCAGGCGGACATCCGCGAGCTCAAGCAGCAGGTGACGGCCATCCAGCAAGTCACGGGTCAGAGCCAGGAAAGGCTTCAGCAGCTACGTGTACAGCTCGAACAACGCAACAAGCAGGTTCCACCGCCCACAAGGACAGTTGTACCGACTGGCGATACTTTGGCGGTGAGGCCAACTGCTCCGCAACCCGACGCGCCGGGACCTAACGAATTGTTTCAGATCGGGAAGGATCAGCTCACCCGTGGGGGCAACAGGGCCGCGCGTGGCGCGTTCGCTGACTTGCTTCAGCGCTTCCCTGATTCCGAGTTGGCTGCCGACGCGCAGTTTTACATCGCCGAATCGTTTGCGGCGGAGGGTTCAGCAGCTTCTGCCGATACTGCGTATGCGACGCTCGTAGCGAAATACGCTGAATCGCCTCGTGCGCCCACGGCGCTGTATAAACGAGGAGCGCTGGCGCAGGCGGCGGGAAGGACGACCGCAGCTCGCAGGATCTACAATGATTTGATCCGCCGGTACCCGAATTCAGACGAGGCGGAGCTCGCGCGCGAAAGACTGCGAGTTCTTGGCTAAGGCAGTGGGCCAGCGGATTGTGGCCGAGACAGAGATGCCGTTCCTCGATCACCTCGAGGAGCTGAGGCATCGCCTGTTTTGGATAGCAGGTGCCATCCTGCTCGGCGTCATCGGGTCGTACGTCGTCCTGTCGCAGAAGCGAATCGACCTGATTGGGTTTCTATCGGTGCCGATCAAGCCGTATTTGAGGAACGGAAGCCTCATCTACACGCATCCGGGAACCTCGTTCAAGATCATTCTCAATGCGTCGATGTTCAGCGGATTGCTGCTCGCCACGCCGGTAATTGGATATCAGTTGTGGGGGTTCTTCTCCCCCGCTCTGCATCGCCACGAAAAGCGGCTGATAGTACCAACGCTCTTTGCGATGGTTTTCCTGTTCATGTGCGGTGTCGCGCTCGCCTACTTCATCGTGATGCCGTTCACGCTCAAGTTCTTCGACAGCTTTGAGTCTACGTCGCTGAGGCCTATGATCGAGGCGACTGAGTACTTCGGCTTCGCCTTCAGCATGATGATAGCGTTCGGACTGGCGTTCGAGCTGCCGATCGCGATTCTATTGTTGTCGGCGCTCGGAATCATCAAACCGGAGTTCCTTTCAAAGTACCGCCGGCATGCAATCGTCCTCACCGTAATCGCGGCCGCCTTCATTACACCCGACGCGAGTCCGACGACGCTATTCGCACTCGCCTTCCCGCTCTATCTGTTATACGAGCTCGGCGTAGTGCTGTCATATTTCGTCACCCGGAAGCGTCGCAAGCGCGAGCGCGATGAGCGCATTGCGGAAGAGCTCGCGGCAAAGGAAGCGATGGAGCGGCGGCTGCAAGAAGTTGTGACAAGAGAGCCCAGAAGGCTTGGCGTCGAGGCATGAGACGCGTCCTGGCGGTAGTCGCGATCCTTGTTGCGACGCAATCTGTCTCCGCCCAGATAACAGGCGGACCCCTCCGTCCTACGCGCCCAACTACGAACCAGCGTCGCGCACCCGGCGACACTACCTCGAGGGCGGATTCGCTCCGCGGCGACTCGGCCGCCTCGCACGAAATCGTTAAATGGGTGGAACCCGATTCTGTGACGGCCGCGCTGCTCGCAAGGGTTGGTTACACGGCTACCCGTTACCAGGGCGTGAACGTCAACTTCGATGCGGCAAAGCGAATACTTTATCTGGAAGGCAATTCGAAAGTAGGCCGCGCGGCCGTAGGGCGCGCCGGAACCATTCTCGTGGGTGATACGATTACCTACAACGACTCTACCAAGGTTGTCGTCGCTCTGGGTGACACGCTCTTGCTTCGGGACCCTGCCAGGGGAACGGCAGACGTCGTCGCACTTGGCAAGATGACGTATAACGTGGAGGAGCGTCGCGGCAGCGTTACGAACATCAGCACGTCGATCGAAAGCGGGGAGCAGTGGTTCGTTCGCGGATCCGTGGCTGCGTTCAGAAACGATACGACAGGGGGGAAGTCAACCGCCTTTTATGCGCGCAACGGAATCATCACGAGCTGTGACGACTCGGTGCCCGACTACCACTTCGCTTCGAAAGAGATCAAGCTGATCTCGAAGAACATAATGGTAGCGCGGCCGGCAGTTTTGTACATCGGCGACGTGCCGGTGTTCTACCTGCCATTCATCTTCCAGGACATGCGCTCCGGACGCAGGAGCGGCCTGCTGACTCCTCGATTTGGTGTAGGGGAGATTTTCCGGAACAGCCCGTCATACCGTCGTCACCTTGACAATCTCGGCTACTACTTCGCGTTCAGCGACTATATGGACGGCCAGATCTCGCTGGATTGGCGAAGCGGTGCATCGGCATCGTCGGGTGATCCCGGCTGGGTGCGGCTGAACGGCGAGTGGCGCTACCGCTGGCTCGACCGTTTCCTGACGGGGCGACTGGCCGTGTCCCGGCTGGAGCAGAGGGATGGCACAAAGAATACGGCGATTTCGTGGGGACATCAGCAGGATTTCTCGCAGACGACCCACCTGACGACGGACATCAACTACGTCACGAGCACGAGACTACAGCGCCAGAACACGTTCGATCCTCGCCAGGCGCTTGCAACGATCTCGAGTCACGCCAACTACTCGCAACAGTTCGGTCCGGCGTCGATGAGCATCGGTGGAAGCAGAACTCAATACCCTGGAAGAGACGACGTGTCGCAGGACTTTCCAAATTTCAACATCAGCACGCCGACAATTCCCATCGCAAGCTGGCTCGAGTGGACGCCGTCGCTGCAGGTGAACAACAGCGAGCAGCTGAAGGTGAAGCGCATCGGCGAGTTTGCCAACAGCCTGAAGATCGTTGGCGGTGTACTCGATACAACTCAGCTCACCAGCGATTCAAGGCTGACGAATCTGTCTTTCGGCACTCCCCTCAAGATTTTCGGTTTCAGCCTGAACAATACGATCACGGCAATCGATCAGGAGAACAACCAGCCTCAGCGTATCGACGTCGTCAATCAGGACGATCCGACGCAAGTCACCAATCGCGTGTTCGCGAGGACGTTCAGTAGCCAGCTCGACTGGAGTACGTCGTTCGGACTTCCGACGCTGATGCAGTCTACTCTCAAGCTGTCGCCGAACATTTCTCTTCAGAACGTCGACGGTCATGCATTCTATGTTCGTACGGAACAGACCGGCGGGCGTTTTGTTCATCAGTCGAAGCGCCCGAGTTATTCGCTGTCTGCGTCTCCGACATTCTTTGTGCTGTTTCCCGGCGTTTTTGGCGTGAGCCGATTCCGTCACTCTGTTTCGCCGCAGATCACGTATTCCTACGCGCCCGCAAAAACAGTCAGTCGAGAATACCTCGCCGCATTGAACATCAATCCGCGCGACTACCTGGGAAACTTTGCTTCGAATCAGGTGACGCTCAACGTTTCGCAGGTTCTCGAAGCAAAATTGAAGTCGAGCGACACGACCGGCCTCGCCGAGACTCGGAAAGTGAAGTTATTGGCGATCGGTATGTCGCCGCTGAGCTATGATTTTGAGAGAAAGCGTAAAACCGGGCACTCCGGGTTTACGAACGATGCATTCGGCTACACGCTCAACTCCGACCTGCTGCCTGGTTTCAACCTCGGCGTGAACTACTCGCTGTTTCAGGGAAATCCGCTCAGCGACAGCTCGAAGTTCAAGCCCTTTAGAACCGATGTCAACGCGTCGTTCAGCTTCAACGGAAACTCGGGGATCTTCGGGGCGTTGGCGCGAATTTTTGGAAGAGCGATTCCAAATACGTCGCCGCAGACTGAGCGCCTCAGCCAGAACGCCGACGATGCGCTGGGGCAGCGTGCCGCCTCGATGCCGGTCGCCGGAGGCGCCAACCGTTCGAATCTCTATTCCGTTCCTTCGTCCCAGGTGTGGCAGGCGTCGTTTACGTTCACGTCTTCGCGCCAGCGTCCACCAACGGGGAACGGAACGATTGTGGATCAAGATCCCCGCACTCTTTGCCAGGGCTTCCTGCCAGCAAGTCCGCTGTCGTACGACCTCTGCATCCTGCAGCAGTCGCAGAACCCGACAAGTGCCGCTCCGATTACCGGGATCACTGCCGGAGCGCCGTTCGTTCGCGTTCCTTCCCGGGAGAATCTGACTTCCAGCATGAGTTTCCACCTAACGCCGAAATGGTCGGGAGGTTGGCATACGACGTACGACTTCCAGACCCAGCGATTCGCGAGTCACGCCGTCACGCTCCAGAGAGAGCTGCATGACTGGCGAGCGATATTCGCGTTCACGCGAACCCCGACGGGAAATTTCTCGTTCAACTTCTTCATCGCGCTGAACGCGCAGCCGGACATCAAGTTCAACTACGACAAGCAAACCTACAGGCAGACGGGACAGTAGGGCTTGGCCTCGGTCCTCCACATCACCAACGGCGATTCTGCGGGCGGACTAATTCAGAAAAGCGGCATCGGTGGAGATGTTCTTCCACGGAGGGACGTTCTTCACGAGGGGCCCGTTCCCGCAGATCTCGATCTCGATCAGCTTCGTGAAGTTAGAGCGGGATTCATCGGCTCCGCGGGCCTTGGAGACCTCGAAACGATCAGGAGGGAATTTCTCCAGCGCGACGATACGCTTCGCCGGTTCGCTGGTTACGACGAGGTCGTTCTCTGGTTCGAGTGGGACCTTTACGATCAGCTTCAGCTCATTCAGCTCCTGGTTTTTTTCGCAGGTTTTGCACCAGAGGGCATGACGGACACCGGGACCTCGATCTCGCTCGTGGCTGGCTACATTCAACGCATGAGCGACTGCGAGACGCCATTTATTA
>JBDSBT010000031.1:0-6870 GCA_039921425.1 Gemmatimonadaceae bacterium
CGATCGTTGGAACTGGCCTCTTCGATTTCGGAGACGTAGACGGCAAGGGCGATGATGTGCGGCTTCAGCATCCTCAGGGAGTTGCTTCGCACTCGAGCGGCAGGCTGCTGGTCGCGGATTCCTACAATGACAGTCTGAAGTGGATCGACGTGCTCGGTCGCGAATCAACGACATGGGTGAAGGGGTTTCACGAACCGGCGGGCGTCTGCATCGGCCGGAGCTACGCGTACGTCGCAGACACCAACGCTCACCGCATTGCTACGGTTCATCTCGAGACCGGCGTGGTAGACGGACTCAGGATCGAGTAGCGGGGGCCGCGATGACAGGGCGCGCAGCTCCAAGGTTCTCTCCGAGATGAGCTATGCTCTTCATTCCAACGAGAGCGGAGGCAACTGGAAGAGAACGAACGAATGCGATTGCCTTCTGAGCGTCGGAGTCGAGTCTGGCAAACATCGATCTTGCCGCCGGCGGAAGGTCGCGCGTGAGCTGAGACTGCATCAAGGACGCGCTGGCGAACACCGAAATGCCGAGCTCCTTCGCGTTATCGAGGAGAGAAACGTTGTTAGTTCCGTTGTGCTGGGTCGGCAACCTCACGGCTTCTGTCATTGCGAGATTGACCGGAAGCTGGATTGCCTTGAAATGATGGCCGGTACCTCCAACGTCAACGGCGACATCATGTAGCTCAGCGAGTGACAGATAGTTCTTGTTTGCAGCGAAGACACGAAAGCCGTTCCATGTCGCGCATCCGTAGGATGAAATTCGGCCTGAGGTGACCTGTCTCTCGAGTTCCGCAAACGCTTCGCGAATCGCGTCGAGGAAAGCTGTGCGGCTGAGGACGTCGAGCTGTTGCTCGGGGTTGTGGAGATAAAAGAGATCGATGCAATCGATTCCGAGATTTGTCCTGCTGCGGTCGATCTGATCCGCGAGAAACCGTGGCTTGATGCAATGACCGCCGGCGACCAGGTCACCGGACGTCATGATCTCGTGATCGAAATACTCCGACTTCAGATACTCCTTGTACTCGTCTCGTGTTTCCGGTGGAGAGGCGTCGAGCGGGACATAGCCTGCCTTGGTGCAAACCACGATCTCACCCCGCGAAACACCACGTGATTCAACAGCCTTCGCCAAAGCATTACCCACTGCGCGCTCGGAGCGCTGGCAGCGGTAATTGATTGCTGTATCGATAACGTTGAGGCCTTCACCGAGCCCGGCCCCAAGGATGTCAACGTAACGGCGGTCTTCTGCATCGTCGCAGTCGCCGAGGTAAGTGCCCATGCCGATTGACGATAAGGAGAGCCCGTCCAACGCAGTGCGAAAAAAATCTCCCGCAACACTCGGTCCGAATCTCGAGGCGTATCCCGCGGTTGACTCAGGAGTTGCGTGACCCACCGAGACAGAGGGGGGCTGAAATTTGCTCGGTGTTATCGCAGATCCTTTCGGGGGCATGTCTGCGACACGCTATGGAGACGGGGGCGTTGCCGCAAGGCCGCAACGGCTCCCTTCAGCGTTCCTGTCTCGGTTGGCGAGTACATAACAAGGCCGATAGATTGCGAGAGTGTCGTCTGTGCGAACCATAACGGAGTTGTTGTAATGCCTTATTTCGGAAGCTGGGCGGCTGACTGGTGGAAGCCTGTTCTTTTCATCGTCATTGCCGGCCATCTCACCAATGTCTGTGTAACGCTGTTTTTGCATCGAGCGCAAACACATCGCAGCGTGCAACTGCACTTTCTGGCGGCGTTGCCGATGCGGCTGTGGCTGTGGTTGTCAACAGCCATCGTGACCAAGGAATGGGTCGCGTGTCATAGAAAGCATCATGCGTTCGCCGATCGTGAGGGAGATCCGCACAGCCCGATCATGGAAGGGCTTCGCAACATCGTTTTGAAGGGGGCGTTTTACTACCGGAAGGCCGTCAGGCAGCCTGGCGTCCTCGAGAAGTACGGAAAGGGAACTCCAAACGACTGGCTCGAGAGACACATTCTGGCACGCCGCAACACACTGGGCATTTTCCTCATGTTCGGCGTGGATGTTTATCTCTTTGGATTTTTCGTTGGGCCACTCGTGTGGGGTGCACAGATGATCTGGATTCCGTTCTGGGCGGCTGGAATCATCAACGGCGTGGGGCACGCGGTCGGCTACCGTAATTTCGGCGTCAAGGACGCGAGCCGAAACATCACTCCCATCGCGATCTGGCTTGGCGGTGAAGAGCTGCACAACAACCACCACGCCGATCCGCATTCCGCAAAGTTCAAGGCAAAGTGGTTCGAGTTCGACATTGGATGGATGTACCTCAAGCTGCTCTCGTTCTTCGGTCTGGCGAAGATAGAGTACGCGAGGTCGTAGCGATGGCCGATGTGGCTTGTACGCGATGCGGCCAGACGCGTGAGGGTTTCGAAAAGGCACCGTTTCCAGGGCCGATCGGAGCGCGCGTGGTTCAGGAAATCTGCCGGCAATGCTGGGCCGACTGGGGTAAACAGCAGACGATGCTGATCAACCATTACGGACTGGACGTCATGGATCCGCAGGCCCGCTCATTTCTCATGAGGAACATGTCCGCGTTTTTGTTCAAGGCAGGAGCGGAGGCGGACATCGATACAAGCAAGCAGGGAACGATCTCGCATTGAAGCGAGTAGCCGCCGCCGCAGTTCTCGCATTTGGCCTGAACGCGGCATCTGGGTGTGCATCGGCTGTGTCGTCGACCGCGTCTAGTCCCTTCTCCGGCAAGGACAGGTGGGTGGATTCGGTCATGGCAACCATGACGCTGCGGGACAAGGCCGCCCAGATCGTCTGGCCATCCCTCTACGCCGATTACACACCCGGTGATTCTCCGCAATGGCGGCGGCTTACCGACTACATAAAGAAGGAAAAAGTCGGCGGATTCACGATGTCGGTGGGATCGCCTATTGAGCTGGCTGCCAAGCTGAATGCCATGCAGGCGATGAGCTCCGTCCCTCTGATCATCGGGGCGGACCTGGAAGCGGGCGCCGGGTATCGTGTCCGGGGTGGTTACTTCATCCCCAACGGCATCGACCTGGGAAGCTCGACCATCTTCCCTCCGCAGATGGCTATCGGTGCAACGGGAGACACTTCACTCGCCTACGAAATGGGCAGGGTCACGGCGCTGGAAGGCAGAGCTCTTGGAATTCATATCGCGTATGCGCCTGTGCTCGACGTCAACAACAATCCGGCGAATCCGGTGATCAACGCGCGATCGTTCGGTGAAGATCCAGCGATGGTTGCGCGGCTCGGGGCGGCTTTCATCAGGGGTGTCCAGGACAACGGCATGCTGGCGACTGGAAAGCATTTTCCCGGTCACGGCGATACCGACACGAATTCGCACTTGGACATTCCTGTCGTTACGGTGAGCAGAAGCAGGCTTGATAGTGTCGAGTTGGTACCATTTAGGGGTGCCATTGCGAGCGGGGTAACGAATATCATGTCCTTTCACGGAGACATGCCCGCGCTCGACTCGTCAGGCGTTCCGGGAACGCTGTCGCT
The DNA here is from genome assembly GCA_039921425.1 of Gemmatimonadaceae bacterium. Taxonomy (GTDB): domain Bacteria; phylum Gemmatimonadota; class Gemmatimonadetes; order Gemmatimonadales; family Gemmatimonadaceae; genus UBA4720. The sequence continues at coordinate 3,496 of JBDSBT010000031.1, forward strand.
TAAGGTGATGACCGGGCTTTTGCGCGGCGATCTACAGTTCAAGGGCATCGTGATATCTGACGCCATGGACATGGTTGGAGTGTTGAAGAAGTTTGGACCGGATGAGTCAGTGAAGCGCGGAATTGCGGCGGGCATCGACATCTTGATCCAGCCCCAGAATGTCACGAATACGATCGATGCTGTGGTAGCCGGTATCAAAGAAGGCAGATACACCGAAGCGCGGCTGGATGAATCGGTGCGACGAGTCCTTGCGCTGAAAAGGCGCCTCGACCTTCAACACCACAAGACCGTGAATCTCGATTCTCTGAGAGTGATCGTCGGCGACAGCAGCCATCTCGCGGCTGCCAGGATTACTGCGGAAAAGTCGATCACTCTCGTGAAGGATTCTCTTGGAGGGATCCCTGTACTTGCGTCCAAAAATCCGCGTGTTCTCTCTATAACAATTGCAAGACGCGCCGATTTGTCGGCTGGCGCTACATTCAACGGTGAGCTGCGGAGCGCGTTCCCATCGCTGCGATCCGAGTTCATTACAAGCGACGGTCCCGTGCCGGACTACTCGCGGCTAGAACGGATGGCTGACTCGGTCGACGTCACGATAGTCGGGGTTTACCAGGCGCAGACAATCGACGCGACCGTGTCGACTAAAACGTCACAGACATTTGCGTCATTTGTTCAACACCTGACGACCAACGGAAAACGTCCGATCGTGGTGTCATTCAACGATCCTTATCTGCTGAGGCAGATTCCGTGGGTGACGTCGTATGTCGTGGCGTGGGGCGGGTTTCCGCTATCTCAACTCGCTGCAGCGAAGGCAATACTGGGCCGAAATCCGATCTCGGGTAAACTGCCGATTTCGATTCCAGTCGAGGGCCGCGTTATCGGCCGTGGTGCCGGAATAATACGGTCGGCTATATTCAGATAGATAACCATCGCTGTTGACGCGCAGGAAAGAAGGCCGTATATACTCCTTCCCGCCACACGCTATTAATTAGCGGCTTGATACCAAAACAAAATCCCGGTCTTGACATTAATCACGATCGGCTACTAATTCGGCCTACATGCCCGACCGTCGTCCGCGCAGGCCGCCGTATTCAATCGATGTAGTTCTTCTCACCGTCGTGCGGGGCGAGCTAGCGGTGCTGTTGTCGCGCGCGCCCGACGGCCGGGAGAAGTGGGCGTTGCCGTGGGATGCAGCGCGCAACAATGAAACGATGGACGCGGTCGCGACGCGAGTGTGCAAGTCGACACTCGACCAAGATCCAGCCTGGAAGGAACAGATCGGCGCATTTGGCGATGCGAAGCGACACCCGTCGGAGTCCGATATTTCGGTAGGGTTCGTCGGTCTCGTGCCGGCTGGAACTCCTTCGCCTGTAGGGGGTGAGCATGCCTGGTTTCCGCTCCACGACGTGCCTTTGCTGTCGCCGAGGCAGCGGCTGATACTCGATGCGGCTGTCGGGATGGTGCGAAGCAGGATGGATCAGTCTCCGGTGGCGTTCAGACTATTGCCACAAATGTTTACGCTCACCGAGCTCCAGCAAATGTATGAGCTGCTGCTGGCAAAGAGGCTGCACAAGGCAAGCTTCAGGCGGGCGCTCCAGGGCGCCTGGCTTGTGGAGCCGACGGACGAGTGGCGAAGCGAAGGACGGGGCCGTCCAGCACAACTGTACCGCTATGCACCCAGGAAACGCAGACCGGCCAAGCGGGGTATCAGACTCGATCTCTTGTCGTCCTAAGTAAAAGGCTTGTACCGGAAATCGAACGATACTGGCAGATTTTGCTTTTCAGGTGTATTAGTTGCAATATGTACCTAAGGTTTAATTCGGCCTAGTCACGAGAGAGATGCTCGCATTCCTGGACAGCCTCTGCGCTGCACTGTTGGCGAGAAACACCGTTGAGATAAGACGCCTGCTCGCGCATCCAATGGCGCAGGATCTTCCTCGTCGAGTGCGCGAGGAAGCTGTTGCCATCTCTCGCGCCGGCCGGCGCAGCTTCATGGCGCCCGTCAACGCGCTGCATCTCTATTACAAGCTCACGCACATGGTAGACGAAAGCAGCGATCCCACGTTCGACAGCGCCGCCGCCACTGAGCAGGAAAGAAAGACCGCGCAGCTCGACCTGCCTCTCAGGAAAGTCGGCTCCCGGTAATTCCGCGCCCTACACCAGCGCGCGAAGTGAATTCTTCTTTTTCAACTGAGCTGCCCAGATATCGCCTTTTTCAGCGAAGCGCTCGGGCGCCGTCTCGATTGTGAAGTCGCGAGGGTCGAGATCGTCTCCCAGCTCACTCCACTCGAGCGGAGTCGAAACCAGCGCTTCAGGATTCGCCCGGGCCGAATACGCTGCAGCGACAGTCTTCCCAATTATGTTCTGCAGGTAGTCCACATAAACCATTGCTGCTCCGCGCGCTTTTACCGACCGCTCGATGGTTGCCTCTTTGGGATGCTCCTGGCTGACTCTTGCCGCAATGATCTGAGCGACCAGCGTTGCAGCTTCGTTCGTCGTGTTGGAAGGGAGGGGCATGTAGATGTGCATGCCGGTCGAGCCCGAGGTCTTGAGAGCGCCGCGGAGCCCCAGATCTTCCATCACCTCGAGTGCCCACTTGGCAACTTCACGCACTCGGCTGAACGGTGCGCGAGGGCCCGGATCGAGGTCGATGATGCTGTAGTCCGCATGATCAAGCGACTGGACACGCGAATGCCAGGGGTCGACTGAGACGCTGCCAAGCTGGACCGTGTAGAGCAGCGTGGCGAGATCGCCGCCGACAATGCGAAGGTTGGTTGAACCTCCTTCGGTGTGTATCATCTCGGTACGAACAAAATCCGGCGGCTCACCTGCGTTCTGCTGGAAGAACGAGGGACCCGTGACTCCATTGGGAAAACGCTTTAGTACGAGAGGCCGGTCTGCCATTGCGGGAAGCACGTATGGCGCGACTGCCGCGTAATACCGCATCAAACCACCCTTGGTGAGCTTCTTCTTCGGGAAGAAAACCTTGCCAAGGTTCGTGACGTCCATGCTGACACCGTTGTCCACGTCGAGCTTTCCACTGCCGCTGCTGTTCTGGATTTCAGTGAGATGAGCGACGACGCCTGACGCGGGCTTTACGGTTTTCGTCGTCGTCCTGGTGCCTTTTTTGGTTGCCTTTTTAGTATCGCCGTCGTCGTCGATAATGGTTCGCTGCGCATAGATTCGGCGACGAGCCGATGACTTCCCCACCAATCCAGTCGAGGTTCGTTTTTTCGGCGAATCAAGCAGCGAGTTTTTCTTCTGCATGCTCGAACCCTCTCGTCCGACTTCGGTGGCTTTCTTGTCGTCTCGCGTGCCGAGATAGATCGGCTGACGCAGGCTGCCGTCACTCGTCCACTCGCTGAACTTCACTCC
>JBDSBT010000032.1:0-4843 GCA_039921425.1 Gemmatimonadaceae bacterium
ATGGGCGACACGTTGATTCTCACGATGTCGGAGTTCGGAAGAATGGCGCGCGAGAACGGAAACCGCGGCACTGATCATGGACACGCAGGGGCGCTGTTCGTCATCGGCGGCGATGTGAAGGGCGGCAAGGTTCACGGGAAATGGCCTGGCCTTGCACCGGAACAGCTTTACGAAGGACGTGATCTCGCACTTACGACCGATTTCAGATCTGTATTCTCGGAAGTCACGGCGCGTCATTTGGGCGCTACAAAGCTGGACAAGATTTTCCCGGGCTTCGCGGCGTCCCAGAGCAGCTGGCTCGGTATCGTTTAGCCCAAACGCGCTGGGCTAGAATCTGAAAATCTTGCCGAGCGCCTTGGAAATTTTCTTGCCAAGGTTGTTGGCGTCGCGGCCAATGTCAGGCTGGTTCGGATCGGGCCAGCCTGGCTCAACTTCTGGCGCTCCGTGTTCCATGCACTCGGTGCGCGGGCCTGTACCGGGCTTGAAGTATTCGACTTTGCGTGCCGGACACCATTCGTTGGCGATCCAACCTGTCGTTGGATCGATCGTGACGGCTTCAGAGACCTCGGCGGGTGGCGACCACGCATCGACGGGAACGGGCTCACGCCATCCCGACGTGAAGAATTCGGCCCAGGCGGGTGAAGCGAGTGCGCCGCCCGACGCATTGCTGCTGATCGAATGCGGATCATCGTAGCCGAACCAGAAAGCTGCGACGAGATTCGGAGTGTAGCCGACAAACCACACGTCAGTGCCGTTATTCGTCGTTCCCGTTTTCCCGGCGATCATTCCCTTTGCGCCGTAGTCGCGGATGGGACGACCGCTTCCGTAGTCGACAACTGCGCGCAACATTGAAGTCATCTCATAAGCATCCGCTGGCGAGATGACGCGCTCGAGCGGAGTAGTCTCATCGCTCCAGAGAACTTCACCATCGCGCGACTCGATCCGCTTCACGAGCCGAGGCGTGACCTTGAAACCGCCGTTGGCGAATGGGGCGTAGGCGCGAACGAGCTCGATTGGCGTAACATCTGCGGCGCCGAGTGCGATAGCTGGAACGTTGGGAATTTCGCTCGAGATCCCCATGCGGTGTGCGTTCTCGATGATTCGTCCGGTACCAACCATCTGACTGACGCGAACAGCGGCGACGTTCGATGACTTCATGAGCGCGCGACGAAACGTGATCGTGCCGATGTAATCGTTGCGGTAATTCTCGGGTGTCCACACTTTGCGGCCCTGGACGATCTCAACCGGCTCATCTTCAACCTCAGACGCTGGCGAGTATCCGGCGGCGAGGGCGGTGGCATAGACGAACGGCTTGAATGTCGAGCCTGGCTGGCGATGAGCCTTCAAGGCGCGGTTGTAGTTGCCGCGTTCGTAGCGCCGGCCACCCGTGAGCGCCCGAATGTCGCCGTTGCGCGGATCGATACCGATCATCGCGCCCTGAATCGAGTGGCGAGCTCCGTTGAAATATCCACTCGATCCGTTCTGGATTGCCGCAGCTCTGCGAGCCACGGCTTTGTCGGCAGAGATCTGCGCCCTGTTGTCGAGCGTCGTATAGACCGTGAGGTCCGCAGCGTCCTCTTCGGACTGACTCAACACTGAATCTGTTATGGCGCGGACTGCGTCGAGGGCGAAGGAATCTGTACGATCGTCCGGCCGCCACTCTTGTCGGGCGATTCTGAGTCCGGTGTTCCGAAGGCCCGGCAACCGCGCCGCCGACACGTAGCCTTCCTGCACCATCAGCTTCATCACGAGATTGCGCCGGACGATGGCTCTCTGTGGATTTCGGCGGGGCGTGTACACCGATGGAGCTTTTGGCAGTGCAGCGAGCATGGCAGCCTCGGGAAGCGTGAGGGTACCGACGCTCTTGCCGAACAGGTCCCGGCTCGCCGCCTCGATACCGTAGACCCCGTTGCCCATATAGATGGCGTTGAGATACAACTGTAGAATCTGATCCTTCGTCAGCGATCGCTCCATCAGCCGAGCTACGCGCAGCTCGGTGAGCTTCTGGGCCAGCGAGCGGTTCTTGTACTTGCGGACGACGAAGCTGTTGCGGGCGGCCTGCATCGTGATCGTGCTGAAGCCCTCGCGGACTCCCGCGGCGCGTACGTTCCTCGCTACTGCGCGGAGAAAGCCGCGCCAATCCACGCCATTGTGCCTGTAGAAACGCCGGTCCTCCGTCGCGACGAAGGCCTGCCGCACGAAAACGGGAACAGAGGAAATGGGTACATTCAGCCTGCGTACGATTGCCAACCGGCCCATCAGCGCGCCGCTCCGGTCGTAGATCCGTCCGCCTTCGTCCGGGTGGTACGACTGGATCTGGCGCGGGCTCGGACAGCCGTCATAACCACACGTGGCAAGCCATGTGTCCATTGCAATGACGCCTAGAATGCTTATTGCGAGTGCACTCTTCAGTGCTACATCCCGCTTGATCTCAATCTTTCTCATTCACCGTCAGTCCATGGTCAACAAACTCAACGCAGTACTGCTCGTCGTTCTTCTGTCCGCCTGCGCAACCAAGGCCGACAGCAAAACGGCCCCTGATTCCCCCAACGCCTCCGCAACCGCGGCGGTTTCATCTGGTGATACACCCGCGGCGACAACTGACGCCAGTTCGAGCCAGAGCGCCGCCAGCACCTACCGAATGACAGCAGCTGATTCGCAGCGCGTTCCAAACGAGCTCGGACATATTCCGGTTGCCGAATATCACCTCATCGTCGACAAGGACGCGCTTTACTCGCGCGAGCGCGGACACTTCCTGCAGGATCTCGAATCCTTCTACCGTCGGGGCTATCGTCCAGTCACCATCTCGCAGCTTTTGGACCGAAAGATCGACCTGCCTCGTGGATTGTCGCCGATTGTGATCGTGTTTGACGACGCTTCACCCAGCCAGTTCAGCTACATCGAGAAGGGTGGTCAGCTCGAAATCGATCCGAACAGCGGGATGGGAATCTGGCTGGCGTTCAGGAAGAAGCATCCCGATTGGGACAACCGCGCAGTGTTCTGTCTGCTGTCGGGCGCCGCTGCCGGCCATAATTTCTTCGGCAACAAGGGAATTGACGGGCAAAAAGATGAATGGCGTTTCAAGAAGGTTCGGTTCCTTCACGAGCAGGGCTTCGAGGTCTGCAACCACACGCTTTGGCACGCCAACCTTGGCAAGTATTCAGATGCCGTAGTCCAGGAGCAGATCGCTCGCGGACAGCTCGCGATCGATTCCGCGATCCCTGGGTTCAAGGTTCGGACTTTTGCGTTGCCCCTTGGCGTGTGGCCGAAGAATCGAGCGCTGGCAAGGGCCGGCTCGTGGACTGATCCGAAGACGAAGGCTGTTACGCGCTACGACAATCAGGCGATCATGGAGGTCTCGGGCGGACCGACCAAAAGTCCCTACGATCCGACTTTCAATCCGCTGAGCCTTACGCGAATCGAGATGATCGGAAACCAGATGGAGCAGACTCTCGATCGAATGGACAAGAATGGATCGCGGTATGTGTCAGATGGAGATCCATCCAAAATTGCGGGACCCTCCCCTGTCGTCTCCGGGGACAAGAAGCTCTAACTGCCTGCCACGGAGTCGCGGAGGGAACGGAGGGGATTAATTCGAAGTTTGGATCCTCTCCGGAATGCCGCGTCGTACTTTTGGTGGTAACAACAGAACGGCAACGACATCCGTGGCTGCCGCTTCGCTTTCCGTAGTGACAAGCAAAAAAGGAGGAGATCCGAGGGTCGACGGATTACCCGGATCCAACGGAAATTCCCCCGTGGCCTCCGTGACTCCGTGGCGGCAGTTGTAGTCAGGCTTTCGCTCGATGATAGGTCACGCAGTCGTCACAGCGAAGCACAAGTGACGCGACCAGTCCGAGCAGTTCTTTGGTCTTCGCGTCGAGGGCGCCTGCTTCGTAGGTCCGCGTGTCGAGCGCGAAGAATCGATTGATCACCAGATTGTTCTCGCCGAGTATGTCGGCGTTCATTCGCTCGCGGTATTTGCGAAATTCCTCGAGCGACCCGGATTTGTCCGCGTCATCGTGGTCGTGTGTCACAGTCGCCATCCTCGCAGTGTCGTCAGCGCGGTGTCAAGCGCGTTACGCTGATCGGGATGAGTGGCGATCTTGAGCAGCTGCTCATAAGTCGCAATCGCGAGATCAAGCGCATCGTGATCATGCTCGGCACCGGCAAGTGCCGCGGCATTGTCGGCGAGGTTGGCGCGTGCCAGTTCATCAGTTGGGAATCGCCCGGAAACCTGCTGCCAGCGCGAAGTGCGCTGACGTGGATCGGACTCGGCCAGTGCCCACAAATGCCACCCCGCCCGGTTGTCCGGGTCAGCGGCGATGGCTCGCGACGCAAGATCGCTCACCGGCTCGGGTCCCGAGCCTGAGAGCCATAGCTGATTCGCCAGCGCGACCAGCGCTTTGGCATCGTTGGGGTTCTCGGCTACCGCCCGTTCCAACTCAGGCATAGGGTCTGAAAATTCGCTCAAAAGTCGTCTCTTGAAGTCAGCGTTGTGCTGCGAAAGATAGCCGTCGGGAGTCTGGACAACGTCTGGGCCGGGCACTACCATTCGGTCAGACTGCTGGACAATTCCAGTTGTCCTGTATACCATTCGAGTATTAGCGCAGCCCATCGAGGCGCGCCGACGAACAAAATGAAGTTGCGGGACGCCGCGTGAGTTTTTACCGCGCCCGCCGCAGCAGCCAGTCGCGCTACTTTTTCCCTGCCACACCAAATTTGAATGAACGAACGCCGACGTCCTTTTCGTCGCGGCCGAGGCCCACGCCCGTCTGGTCCTCAAGCCAACGAGCCATACGGGGATGCTGACCCGTATCGCGATCCAATTGAATCAGCACCACAG
>JBDSBT010000033.1:0-2740 GCA_039921425.1 Gemmatimonadaceae bacterium
TCGCTGCGCGATGTCATCGCATTCCCCAAGACAACTGCCGCCCGGGCGTTGTTCGAGGGCGCTCCGACTCCCGTCAACGATAAGGACCTTCACGCCCTTCATCTGGATCTCCGAAGCAGTGACTGACGAACCGATTGTACAGCGCATTTCCACCGAAGGCGCCGACATGCTCACCCTCGCCGGCGTCAACGACGAGAACCTTGTCGAGCTCTCGAAGCAAAGCGGCGCGAAGGTCGCGCTGCGCGGCGACACTCTCACGATCAGCGGCAGCCAGGACGCCGTCACCCGTGCGACCCCGATTGCCAAGCGGATGATCGACACGGCGCGCCAGCAGATGGAATTGACAGCCGATGACGTGCTCCGGATGAGCATCGACACGCCGCGCGACGGCAGCGGATCGGAAGACCTTCAGCGAATCGTCCTACCCGGGATCCGCAAAGTCATCACGCCCAAGACGAGCGGTCAGGGGGAATACCTGAAGCTCATCTCTGAAAACGATATCGTCGTCGGGATAGGTCCCGCAGGAACTGGGAAGACCTATCTCGCAGTCGCTGCAGCGGTGGACGCACTCTCCCGCAAGCGGGTGAAACGCATAGTGCTTGCGCGTCCGGCCGTCGAAGCGGGCGAGAGTCTTGGTTTCCTTCCCGGCGACCTGCAGGCGAAAGTGGATCCCTATCTTCGGCCGCTCTACGATGCGCTCGAAGACATGATGCCGCCCGAGCGCGTTCAAAAAGCGCTCGAGACTCGGACCATCGAGATTGCCCCGCTCGCCTACATGCGTGGCCGCACACTCGCCGACGCATTCGTGATTCTCGACGAAGCGCAGAACGCGACGAACGCGCAGATGAAGATGTTCCTCACGCGTCTTGGCGTTAACTCGCAGACTGTAATCACGGGCGACAAGACCCAGATCGACCTTCCAAAGCGCGAAGACTCTGGTCTGGTGCAGATCGAACGCATACTTCCTGGAATTGACGGTATCGGCTTTCACTACCTGAACGACTCAGACGTCGTTCGCCACCGACTCGTGCGCGAGATAATCAGGGCGTACGCCGACGACGCGGGGAATTGAGTCGGTGCCTCCTCGGCGTGTGATCGTTGAGGTGTCGTCAACGGTTCGACGCATGCCCTTGTCGGCCGCGCGAACGGAGAAGCTGGTCCAGCTGACGATGGACGCCGAGAAGGTGCGTGATGCCATGGTGTCCGTTGCGTTTGTCGGCGTGAGAGCCATCGGCTTGCTCAACAGGAAATATCTCGAGCACGCTGGTCCCACCGACGTCATCTCGTTCGGCATGGGGCGCGAAAAGTCGTCGTCGCCGGTGGTCGGAGACATCTACATCTGCGCGGAAGTCGCGGCGCGAAACGCGAAACGGCTGAAAGTGTCGTTGCGAAGCGAGCTCGAGCGACTGGTGGTTCACGGCTCGCTGCACGTCACCGGACTTGATCATCCCGACGACGAAACGCGCACCACATCCCCGATGTGGCGCAGACAGGAGAAAATCCTTGCAAGCGGCGGTTGAACGGCTGCTGAAGGATTTCGACTCCCGCAAAACGTTCGCGCTGGCTCGTGCGGTAAGCATCGTTGAGAACCAGCGACCCGGTGTTGACGAAGTTCTGGCGACAATGCATCCGCGCCTCGGCCATGCGCGGCGAATCGGAATCACTGGACCACCCGGAGCAGGGAAAAGCACGATAACGAACCTGCTTACGCGCGAATACAGAAACGCGGGTTTGACTGTCGCAATCGTGTGTGTCGATCCAACATCGCCGTTCACCGGCGGTGCACTTCTTGGCGATCGGGTTCGCATGGAAAGCGTTGCCCTCGATGCAGGCGTCTTCATCCGATCCATGGCAACGCGCGGGTCACTTGGCGGACTTGCGTCCGCAACTCGGGAAGTGGCTGACGTTCTCGATGGATTCGGCTTCGATCGCATCCTCATCGAGACAGTCGGTGTTGGGCAGTCGGAGCTGGATGTCGCTTGTACTGCGGATAGCACGGTCGTCGTACTCGTGCCGGAGTCCGGCGACTCGATTCAGACGTTGAAAGCCGGCGTAATGGAAATCGCCGACATCTTCGTCGTTAACAAGGCAGATAGACCCGGAGCCGACAGGCTTCGAAATGACGTGGAGCTCATGCTCGGCCTGAGGAAAGGGACCTCATATGCGAACACGCCGGCACACCATGGCGTCGATCTCAAGCGCATGATGAATCCCGCTCGAGCCGCCAGGGAAGATGCAAAAGTCGACGCGCCCGAGACGTGGACGCCTCCGGTCCTGAGCTCAATTGCGGCAAAAGGCGAGGGAATTGCGGCCATCGCTGACTCGCTCGATCGTCACTTCGGTTATCTTGAAACGTCGGGCCGGCTGCGCGACCGGCGACGCGAGCGTATTGTCGAACGAGTCATCGAGGTTGTCGAGAAGCGGATGAAACAGCGCCTCATTGGTTCGGCCGACGTTCTGGCGTGGGTGAAGGGAAGGGTGGATGAGCTCGAATCAGGATCGGTGACACCATACGTAGTCGCCGACGACCTCCTTGGCCGGTTCGGACATCGCGTAAACGGGGTGGAAACGTGACTTCAATCGATACTGGCACTTCGTTCAATCCCGGCTTGGCCGACGACAAGGACCGCGAGATCGAGCAGCTTCGGGCGGAGTTGGTGGAATGGAAGGCGAAGTTCGAAAAGGCGAAGAAGCGCGACATCGCCTTTACGAACTCCGAGCAGGAAATCGCCCCTCTCTA
>JBDSBT010000034.1:0-18870 GCA_039921425.1 Gemmatimonadaceae bacterium
CCGCCGATCCCGCCGGGCAACAGGCGAAGTGCCGGTTCCATGCAGAACGCAATTCCGTTGCCGATCAATGACTCGTAGTTCCAGGAACCTTGCACCGCGAAAAGCCGCAGGTACATGCGGAGCCAGATTCCCCATGGAAGGGATGCGGGGCCAGACGTATTCGCGCTCGCGTTGGTAGTCATCTCGTCACGATCAGTGCCGCGCCAATGACGAGTCCCGCGACGAACACGATGCGAGCCTTCGGAACCGAATGGAAGATTTTCCAAATGGCGCCCGCCGCGACAGCGGAGACAATCGCAACGACTACCGCACGCGCAATCCGCGGATCGCCGGTCCAGCCAGAGATGATTGCCAAAGTCAGCGGCTTGAAGACGAGCATCGCAACGAAGGTAACAATCGCACCGCGAACGAGATCCGCTGTAAGTCCAAAGAGCTGAAGACCGGTCACCGCATTTACCGAACCGGCGTCGAGTTGTTCCTTGAGGCTGGCGGCTCGACGCGCATTCAGCCGGCGAAGGCGAACCATCGACCAGCCACTCGCCATGGCAGTGATGAGGGCGGCGACGAGGCTCGCAACGAGAGCCCCGGCAGGGTCGCCCCAGCCCGAACCGTAAAGCGCGCCGCCAACAACGCTTGCCGATCCCCACTCAGGATAACGCGACGCGCCGAACGGAAGCATCTCCAGGGCAAGCAGCTCGAGTATCGCTCCCATTATCAATCCGGCTGGTGCGTTTCCGATGAGTGCTCCGGCAATCGTCGCGGCAACGACCGGCCGCGATATCATCGCCTGCGGAAAGGTCACGACGTCCATACCGAGAAATGCGCCAAGCAGGACGATCGGCAGGAGATCGACGACGGTCATGCTTAGCGTTCTTCCGCGGATTTCGAGGTGAGGAGCTCCGTGACGGAAACCTGCCGAGCGTTCGGAATGTCCTGGGCAGTAACGTTCACACCGGCCTCGGACAGCGTAGCCAGCTCGCGCGCCTCATCCGCGGTCAGGAACACGTATCTCAGCCGAGGCGTACGACCCACGCGGTGATGGATGCCGCCAACGTTCACGTACCTGATACTCCCCGTTCCTTCGACGAGACGCCGCATCGTATCGATATCCGGCGTCACCACGATCCCGCGCCGGGAGTCGGCCAGATATTTCTCATGATCCCGCACGGCGGTTGGCACGTCTGCGAAAGTGATTTCCATTTCGGGGGGCACGCCCATACGATAGAGGTCCTGCTCCCAGTCGCAGCACGACACGTTGTCATCGACGAGGACGATGAAGCCGATATTCAGCGGCTGTCCCCAGCCGACCACGACCTGGCCGTGTATCAGGCGATCATCGATTCGATAAAGCGATATCGACACTAGCTATCACCGCTCGTCGGAGCGGGCCCGGGCGCAGCGCCAAATGCCGCGAGAGTTCCGCGTCCCTTTTCTGCCGCGTTGCGTGCGGCGGCGGCCGGATCGGTTTCCGACTGGAAAACAAATTCGAGCAGTGTGCTGAGGTTGGCGCCGGTGACGAGAACCAGGCTCGAATCAGTCCGCATCATACGTCGCACAGCAATCGTCGCGCTCCCGCCGGGAAGATCAGTGAAGAAAACCTTCACCCCGAACTCTGCCGCGGCATGCCGCAGCCTCTCTTCGATATCGCTGCCCGCAAGGCCGAAGTTGGAGAACACGAGAAAATCCGACCCCCGGCCAGAAATGCAGTCAACTGCGTTTACAAGCCCCTGCGGAAGGGAGCCGTGGCCTGCTACTATTGCCCGCGGGGTTTGCTGCGCTTCAGTGGATTCGTCGTCGTTACTCGTCATCTTCCTGCAGATACGCTCTCACATTGCCGGCTGCAGCCTGCTTCATCCGTCCGATCAGTCTTTCGTTGAACGCTTCCGCCGTATTGATACCCGAGTAACGCAGCAAGTGATTGAGCGCGATTACTTCGGCGATAACCGTGATGTTCTTCCCTGGATTCAAGGGAACCGTTATGAGCGGAATCTCCACGCCGAGCATAGTGGTGTACTGATAGTCGAGCCCGGTGCGCTCGACAACGGCATTCTGGTCCCATTCCTCGAGGTTGACGACGACTTCGATGCGCTTCTGTTGACGAACAGCGCGAATGCCGAAAATGTGCGGCACGTCGATCAGGCCCACGCCGCGAATCTCCATGTGATGCCGTTGAAGCTCGTGACCGCGCCCGATGACGACATCATTCCCTCGTCGCGTCGCGATGACGAGATCGTCGGCGACGAGCCGATGTCCTCTTTCAACAAGATCGAGAACGCACTCCGATTTGCCGATGCCGCTCTGGCCCGTAAAGAAAAGACCAACCCCGAAGACATCTGCCAGCGATCCATGAAGCGTCGCAGTCTCAGCAAATTCAGCTTCGATTACCGGCTTAATGCGCCGGTAGAATTCTGCCGTCTTCAGTACTGTGCCGAGCAGAGCTATCCCGGCTGCGGCAGCCGCCAGCTTGAGCTCGATTGGCGGATCCTGATCCTTTGTGACAACCACAACTGGAATGGGGAAGCCAAAGAACATTTTAGCGATTTTCTCGCGTTGTTCGGCAGGAAGCGAGAAGAGATACGTGATCTCCGTTTCGCCAAGCACCTGTATTCGCTCGGCGACGAACCGGCCAACGTATCCGGCCAGTGCGAGGCCCGGGCTCGAGAGATCGGGGTTGGGAATGATCCTGTCGAGGCCAACCCCGTCGTTCAGATCATGAAGGTTGAGCGAATCGCCCGATCGTTCGAGGAATTGCCGAACGCTGAGCTCGCGACTCACGCTCTCGCCGCCAGCCTCGCGGCGCGCGCGCGTTTTGCGGTCGATATCTCGCGAAATGAGCGGACCTGAGCGCCGATGCGAGCTAAGGCTTCGGTCAGGGCAAGGCCGTAAAAGCGTGACTCGCCCCTCGCGACAAGATCTCGCTTTGGAGGGGCGTGCAGGACGATCTCGACTCGCTTCACCGGACCATCTTGCTCAAACCGAATGACGGCGTCAACAGCGCGCCCGATACGGCGACCAATTCGGCGGACTCCGGCTTCAGCGCGGCGGCGCATCGAGTCGGAGATACTGGCATGATGGGCGTGAAAGATTATTTCCACTGCTAGTTGCCTCGGTGCACCACTTGCTTCAGGTGCGAAAGTGTTTCTGTGGCTGCTCTGTCCCACGTAAACCGTTCGGCAAAACTCCTGCCCGCTTTTCCATACTTTTCCACCAGACTCGGTGAGGACGCAATTTTTTTCATCGCAGCGGCAAGAGCGTAGGTGTCCGCGTGTGGAACCAGAATACCGGTCTCTCCGTTGATGAGAGACTCGCGGAGACCGGGGGAGTTGCTGGCGATTGCCGGCGTTCCACAGGCCTGGGCCTCGAGATTGGTCAGGCCCCACCCTTCCTTTGGCGACGCGAATACCGTCGCCCACGATTTTCGCAGCAGATCCCGCTTTTCTTCGGCCGAAATGAATCCAGGAAACCTGACTCGATCCCGGACGCCAAGACGATCTGCAAGATTTTCCAACTCATCACGAAAATCGCCCGCGCCCGCAATTTCGAGCCGAGCCGCGGCGTTGTCGAGGTGAGCAAACGCCTGAAGAATGAGATTCACTCCCTTATAGCGCTTGAGTCGTCCAACGTAGCTGAACAACGGTGTCGGCGATCGCGTTCCAGCGGCCGGAGTAAAAAACTCCGTATCCATCCCGTTGTTGATGACCTTCACCGTCTTTCGGGGAATTCCGCGAGTTGCGAGGTCCTCGGCCGTGCTTTCGCTGACCGCTTCGAACGGGACCCCACGGTATATGGATGAGAGGCCCCTTTCGGCTACCCAGACTGCCGCAGCCATTGGTGGAATCGCTTCACGGAACACGGTTGGACCAAACAAGTGATGAACGAGGACCACGACTCGCTTTGCGCCCCACCTGGGCGTGTACAGCGGAATCTTGTTCAGATCTTCGACGATGACATCGTAGTGTTGGGCAGCGAGGCGGTCGTGGTAGTAGCGGCGCGCATGAAACGGAAAAGTGTAGCGCGTTCCAACGCGGTGAATGTCTATCCCGTCGAGGAATCCACGCTGTGACGATCCCTTCCAGCCGCTTGCCAGGAGGTCCACGCGACTACCCATCGAAGCGATGCGCCCGAATATCTCGTGCAGGTGAACCTCAGCACCGCCACTGTGCGGATTGTCTCTGTCGTTCCAGTTGACGACGAGAATTCGCACCTTAAAGAACGCCGGCCCGCCGAGCGTATGCGTCGAGCACCCCGTTCACAAATCGCGCGCTCGCGGCAGATCCAAATCGCTCGGCAAGACGAACAGCTTCCTGAATCACGACGCGCACGGGAGCTTCGCCACGACTGAGCTCGGCCGCGCCAAGTCTCAGGACGGATCTCTCAATGGCGCCGATGCGCTCGAGACGCCAGTTGTCGGTAACGGCCATTAGCGCGTCGTCGAGCTCAGCATGCGAGCCGGCGACCGTGCGCACAATGCCGCCGGCGAACTTTCGTTCCTCGGCCGATACGGCGAGATCATCCCATACTCTCGTCGCAACTCGCGTCAAATCCTGTCCCGCGCGCATGTCCCACGCATAAAGTGCCTGTAGCGCGCGTGCTCTGCCACGAGTCTCAATCCTCATCAGGCAAGTCCATCTGGCTCATGAGGTCGGCCATCTCGAGAGCTGCAAGCGCTGCGTCCCACCCCTTGTTGCCGTGTTCTCCACCGCATCTTGCCAGGGCCTGCTCCATGTTGTCGCACGTAAGGAGACCAAAACCGAGGGGGATCTCGGAGTCGCGTGATGCATCGGACAATCCGCGCGCTGCCTCGCCCGCCACGTAGTCAAAGTGTGGAGTGTCTCCACGAATCACGGCCCCGAGCGCAACCACTGCCTCGTAGCGATCGCTCGCCATTGCATGACGCGCGGCCAGCGGAAGCTCCCACGCGCCCGGCACCCAGATGATGTCGATGTCATCGAAGGCTACGCCATGACGCACCAGCGCATCGAGCGCGCCGTCAACCAACGGCCGAGTTATCGTCTCGTTGAATCTGCTGGCGACAACGGCGACACGCCGGCCGGAGCCGACAGGACTTCCTGAAATTTCGGCCATTCAGGAGGCCAGAAGGTGACCGAGCTTCTCGCGCTTGGTATCGAGGTAGCTCGAATTCTCCTCGGTCTGGGGCGATGAAATCGCGACTCGGTCCTCGACCTCCAGTCCATATCCCTCGAGTCCGACCAATTTTCGCGGATTGTTAGTGAGGGGACGGATCTTCTTCAAACCCAGGTCGAGCAGGATCTGGGCGCCAATTCCGTAGTTGCGAAGGTCGGGCTTGAATCCGAGCTGTTCGTTTGCTTCGACGGTGTCGGAGCCGGTATCCTGGAGCTCGTAGGCCTTGAGCTTGTTGAGCAGGCCGATGCCTCGTCCTTCCTGGTCGAGGTAAACGATCACTCCACGGCCCTCGACTGAGATTTTCTGCATGGCTGTGTTGAGTTGCCACCCACAATCACAACGCAGCGAGTGGAAAACGTCGCCGGTGAGGCACTTCGAGTGCATTCTCACCAGCACACTGTCGTCGGAATTCGAAACGTCCCCGAAAACAAGCGCGATGTGCTCATGGTTGTCCACGTCGTTCCTGTAGCCAATGACTTTCCACACCCCGGTTTCGGTGGGTAAGCGGGCCTCGGCAACTCGATGGACGAGCCGTTCCGACTGCAACCGGTACGCGACGAGCTGAGCCACGGTAATGAACGTCAGGCTGTGGTCGGCAGCAAACTTCTCGAGCTGAGGGCGACGCGCAGTCGTTCCGTCGTCATTGAGCACTTCGCACACGACGCCTGATGGATTGAGGCCTGCCAAGCGGGCGAGGTCGATTGCTGCCTCGGTGTGGCCGACGCGTTGAAGAACACCGCCGTCGCGTGCGCGCAACGGTGGGATGTGTCCGGGCCGGCGAAGGTCCGCGGGAACGGTTGCTGGATCGACCGCTACCTGAATGGTGCGAGCGCGGTCCTGCGCACTGATTCCCGTCGTAACGCCGAAACGCGGCGCTGCATCAATGCTCACTGTGAAAGCTGTGCGCTGTTCTTCCGTGTTGTGTTCAGTCTGCTGCGGCAGGCGAAGCTGGTCAGCGCGCTCTCCGGTGAGAGCAAGGCAGATCCATCCGCCTGCCTTCTTGATCATGAAGTTGATCAGCTCGGGCGTAACGAGCTGGGCGGCGCAGATGAGGTCGCCCTCGTTCTCCCGATCCTCGTCGTCCGCGACAAGGATAAGCTTACCCGCCTTGATGTCGGCAATTGCCTGTTCGACAGTTCCGAATTGCATTCTCTTGCCCTCTGCCCGTTACTGCGCGGGCTTTGTGTTCAGGTACGGAGCGACAATCCGCTGCACGTACTTTCCGATGACGTCAGTTTCGACATGCACCTGGTCACCCGCCTTTAGTGCCCCGAGCGTCGTATGCCTGAAGGTGTAGTCGATGATCGATACCTGCAACTTATCACCTTTCAGCTGATTCACGGTCAGGCTGACCCCGTCGATTGTCACCGAACCGTGCAGAATGAGTGTCCCTGAAAGTCCTCGGGGGAGCTCGATGTCGATGAGGAACGCATCGCCGATTTGCGTCGCTGATGTAACGGTCGCGACGGCGTCAACGTGGCCCTGCACTATGTGACCACCGAATCGAGTGTCGGCTCGCATCGCTCGCTCGATGTTGACACGCCTTCCCGGCTTCCAATCGCCGACAGTGGTCCTACCAGTCGTGGTGATTACGGCTCCAACGCTGAACCAGCCGTCGCCGAACTCGCGGACTGTAAGACAAGCCCCGTTAATGGCAATGCTCTCTCCCTCGACAAGGTCGTGATAGCGACAACCGACGGTGACCTCGACGCCCGCCCGAGTTTGCTTGACGACGGTAACCTCGCCGACGGAGTCAATCATTCCTGTGAACACTTCAGTGTTTCTCGACTGCGTAGGTGGTCATGATGTCGTCCCCCAGTGTCGCGCTCTGGATCACACGAAACCGGGGAGCGTCTTCCATCGATTGCGCGGCGATTCCCGAGAACGCGTTGAGCGAGCCGCTTCCGAGGATAATCGGTGCCTGGAAAATTACGAGGCGATCTACAAACCCGGCGCCAAGAAACGAAGCAGCTAGTCCGGCTCCCCCCTCTATCATCAATGAATTGAAGCCCCTCGTCTTCAGTTTTCTCAGGGCATCGCCCAGATCGTGGGCAGGCAGCGACTCGACCCCGAGACTCGCGAGGTCGCGAGGGAGCTCGATTGTCTCAGCGGTAACGAGTAGCGTGGGAACCTCCCGCGCCGTTTGAGCCAACCTGCTTTGAGATGACAGGCGGGCCGATCGGTCGAACACGATTCTCGTAGGCGCAACGCGAGGCGGTGGATCGTAGCGCGAAGTCAGCTGGGGATCGTCGGCCGCGGCCGTTGCGGCACCGACCGCGATCGCGTCGCTGGCGGCTCGCATTTTCTGGACGAACGCGCGCGACACCTCATTCGTCAGCATTGCCGGGGTTCGGTCAGCAGGCGCGATCGATCCGTCGAGCGAAATAGCCAGCTTGAGCGTGACCCACGGCCGGTCAGAGCTGAACGAATTGAGAAACGCAGCGTTCAACTCTCGACCGTCCGCTTCGTTCACGCCGAAATCCACCTTGATACCTGCCTCGCGGAGGTTCTCGGCGCCGCCGGCGGCTCTGGGATTCGGATCGCGCACGGCGACGACGACTCTTGCAATT
This sequence comes from Gemmatimonadaceae bacterium, assembly GCA_039921425.1. Lineage (GTDB taxonomy): Bacteria > Gemmatimonadota > Gemmatimonadetes > Gemmatimonadales > Gemmatimonadaceae > UBA4720. The sequence goes on from JBDSBT010000034.1 coordinate 7,716, forward strand.
CCGGCGGCGATTATGGCGTCGGTGCACGGCGGTGTTTTGCCGCGATGATTGCACGGTTCCAGGTTCACGTAGAGAGTTGCACCCCGCGCTAACTCACCCGCTGCATTCAGCGCTATGATTTCGGCGTGGGGATCGCCGAACCGGGGGTGGTAGCCCGCACCCACCTTTTCGTCCCCGATCATTACCAGCGCGCCAACGAGCGGATTCGGTGAAGTTTGGCCCCAGCCTTTTGGCGCCAACAGTTCAACCACGTAGCGCATATGCGCTTCGTCCATCGCCGCAGGCCCGCCAACGTGCTCAGTCGATGACGACGTTGCCGCTCCCGTTCCTGATTTCACCCATTACCCAACCTGTCACGCCCGCAACGCGCGCGTTACCAATGATCGCTTCCGCATCGCTCCCGGTTGCGATCACGACCATGCCGACACCCATGTTAAATACGCGGTACATCTCGTCGCTGGAAACGCCCCCAGCATCCTCGAGCGCGGCGAATAGAGGAGGAATCTCCCATGACTTCGTATCGACCACTGCGTCGAGATTGCCGGGCAAACTGCGATCGAGATTTCCTGGCAGACCGCCGCCAGTGATGTGCGCCATCGCGTGGATCTCAGGCAACGACCGCTTCAACGCTTTCAGATACGAACGGTGAATTGAAAGCAGGGCGTCGGCGACACTGACATCCATGCCTGGATAGGTGTCTTCGTAGCCGAGCTTCATCTCGTCGCGCACGATTTTTCGCGCGAGAGAATAGCCGTTCGTATGCATCCCAGAACTCTCGAGGCCGATCAAAACGTCGCCCAATTGCACGCGCTGTGAACCGGGGATCTCATCTTCTTCAACTGCGCCGACAACGAACCCGGCGAGATCATAGTCGGGAGGAGTGTAAAGCCCCGGCATTTCTGCCGTCTCTCCGCCTACTAACGCACACTCATTTTCTCGGCAGCCGGCGGCGATTCCCTTCACCACCATTTCGACGACAACCGGATCGAGAACACCGAAAGCCACATAGTCAAGAAAAAACAACGGCGTCGCACCCTGTACGAGGATGTCGTTCACGCAGTGATTCACAAGGTCGTGACCAACCGTCTCATTGCGACCGGTTTCGATCGCCACCTTTAGTTTTGTGCCCACCCCGTCAGCACTCGAAACGAGAATCGGCGACCGCATTCCCGGCGGCAGTTTGAACATCCCGCCGAAGCCGCCGAACTTGCCGAGTGATCCGGCAGTCGCTGTCGAAGAGACGAGTGACGCAATGCGCGACTTCGCATCGTCTGAAGCGCGCAGGTCAACGCCCGCACTACGATAGTGGCGGGCGTCTTCACTCAAGCGTGCATTTCCTCTTCAAAGGCGACGAGCTGCTTTAGCTCTCGAATGCGCGCGTCGATCTCGGGTCTCGTCAGCGTCATCAACCGCTCGATAGAAAATTTCTCCACCGCGAACGACCCCATTGCCGATCCGTACATAACGGCTCGTCGCATGTTCGCTTCGCTCAGGTCGTCCGTACGCGCGAGATAACCGATGAATCCGCCTGCGAAAGAATCGCCCGCACCGGTTGGATCGAAAACGTTCTCGAGCGGAAACGCCGGCGCGAAGAAGATGCTGTTTCCGGTAAACATGAATGCACCGTGTTCACCCTTCTTGATGATTACTATCTTCGGGCCCATGTCCATTATCCACTTTGCGGCCTGGACGAGGTTGACCTTCTCCGTGAGTTGTCGCGCTTCACCGTCGTTCAGCGTCACGAGGTCGACGTGCTCGAGCAGGGCTACAAGATCCGTGCGGCGACTCTGAATCCAGAAATTCATGGTGTCGCAGGCAACCAGCTTCGGCTTGTTCACCTGTTGCAGAACATCCAGTTGGAGCCGCGGATCGATGTTGCCGAGAAACACGAACGGCGCATCGCGGAATTGCTCCGGAATCTTGGGGCTGAACCGCGAGAACACCCCGAGCTGTGTTTCGAGCGTTTCCGCAGAGTTGAGGTCATGACTGTAACGTCCGCGCCAGCGGAACGATGGGCCCTCCGCGTGCTCCAGCCCGGCGAGATCCACGCCGCGTGCCTCCAACGGCTTGAGCTTCTCAATGGGATAGTCGCTGCCTACAACTCCAACCAGCTGAACTGGAGTGAGCAGGCTCGCGGCAGCAGAGAAAAAAGTGGCCGATCCGCCAAGTACGTCGTCGGCTCTGCCAAACGGGGTTTCGACGGAGTCCAGCGCGACAGAACCGACGACTAGTACAGACATTGAGTTGCTCTTGGTTGGAATTTCAGTTCGATGCTACATGCGCTCGGGGGTGTTGATCCCGAGTATACGAAGTCCATTGCGAATGACGATCTGAGACGCCCGCGCAAGAGCGAGGCGCGCGTTCATGATGTCGTCGGGCTCGCCAAGGACGTGATGCTTGTGGTACCACAAATGCGCGAGCCGGGCGGTCTCACTGAGATACGTCGCGATGCGATGAGGCTCCAGCGACTCTGCGGCGTTGGCAACGACCTGCGGGAAGTCGACTAGTGCATTTATCAGCTCCAGCTCTTCCGACTCGCGAAGAGCCGAAAGGTCCACGCTATGAGCGCTGAAGGACTCCCTGTCGATACCGCCAACGCGGAAGATGCCGCACATGCGCGCGTGCGCCATCTGGACGTAGTAGACTGGATTCTCTTCCGATTGCTTGAGTGCCACGTCGATGTCGAAGACAAGCTGCGAGTCGCTCTTTCTCATCAGAAAGAAGAAACGAACGGCATCACCGCCGACTTGGTTGATTAGATCGCGAACCGTGACATAGCTTCCGGCTCGCTTGGAGATCTTCACCTCTTCGCCGCTCTTCATCACAGTCACCATCTGGTGAAGCACGTACTCGGGATATTGTGGTGAAACCCCCATATCCAGCGCCTGGAGACCAGCGCGTACGCGTGTCACGGTGCTGTGGTGATCGGCCCCCTGCACGTCGATGGCTCGATGAAATCCGCGCTCCCACTTCGTCACGTGATACGCGACGTCGGGAACAAAATACGTGTACGTGCCGTCGCGCTTGCGCATGACGCGATCCTTGTCGTCGCCGAACTGGCTTGTCTTGAGCCACAGGGCGCCGTCGGATTCGTACGTCATGTCTTTCGTATTCAACGCTTTAACCACGCTCTCGACTCTGCCGTCGCCGTAGAGTGAAGACTCGAGAAAGTACGTGTCGAACTTCACGCCAAACGCTTGAAGGTCCAAATCCTGTTCCTTCCTGAGCGCGGCAACGGCGAACTCCCGCACCGCATTCGAATCCGAGGAGTCGCCACTGCCTTCGGCGAAACGTTCTGCAATTTCTCGGATGTACTCACCGTGATAACCGCCTTCGGGTATATGCGCTTCCCTGCCATCGATGGCACCAATGCGGGCCTTCACGCTGGCGGCAAGATTTTCAATCTGCGCGCCCGCGTCGTTGTAATAAAACTCTCGCGAGACTTTCCACCCCGTCCACTCGAGCAGTGTCGAGATGGCGTCGCCGAGCGCGGCTTGTCGTCCGTGACCGACGTGAAGCGGGCCGGTGGGATTCGCGGAAACGAACTCGACATTCACTGCCTCGCCCGTTCCAATGTTCGTCTTTCCAAAACTTGCGTCGCCGGCGATGACGTCGCGCACCCCTTCGGCGATGAGCGCAGGGTCGAGCCGAAAGTTCATGAACCCAGGGCCGGCGATGTCGATGCTCTGCACGCCGGCGTCTTTCAGATTCATCCGATCGCGCAAAAGACCGGCGATTTCGACAGGCCGCTTCTTGAGTGGCCGCGCGAGAGTCATCGCGAGATTCGTGGACCAGTCACCGAACGACGGGTCACCTGGTCTCGTGATGGCTGGCTCAATCGGATCGGCAGCGCCAAGCTCGCGCGCGGCAGCAACCAGCTCCGCACGAATTCGATCTTCCGAAGTCATGCGGTCTTGCCGGGCGTTGTTTTGGGTGCCGCGGCTTTGGCGGGTTTCGAATCGGAAGCCGGCGCTGCGGGCTTGCCCGACGACTCGGTCGACTTGGCAGGAGCTGACTCCGAGGCGCCCGGTTTCGCAGCGGACCCCGGCGCAGTGTCGCCTGTCGTGGAGACTGACTTATCCGCCTTGGCAGTGGCTTCGCTTGCCGCCGTCTTCGCCGCCGACGCAGCGTCCCGTTCTGCCTTCTTTCCGTCCTTGCCGTAGTCGGTGATGTAGAAACCCGAGCCCTTGAAAACGAGACCGGCGGCGGACATGAGCCGTGCGCCAATCTCCGCGCAAACCGGGCATTTTTCTTCGGCGGAGGCGGTTCCTATCGAACGATAGAATTTCTCAAAGTCATGCCCATTCGGGCATCGGAATTCATACAGCGGCATTCGGAATTGCGAAAAGGCGGCATCAAGGGCTAAGAACCATCAAAGTTACGCCCCACAGGACCACCTCTCAACCCGTCGCACTCGGAAAAACTGGCGTGCGAATCTGGTGGAGACGTTTCGTCGCGACTGTTAATCAATTGATTTTGCCGCGAGAGTCGACCCGGGTCACCGGCAGCCGTCTGTCTGGAAGATCATGCGCCTCGACAGTCTGCTGAGAGGACGCTGAGAACGACGGAAGGAACTTGGGGAATTACTGCCGGCAGGGCCGGAGACTTTTCGAGAACACCAAACCTCGCCGAAAACGGCGTTTGCATTAGGACGGCGCTAAGCCCCGGGGTCATAGTGGCCCCAATGGGCACCCAGCACCGCGGCAATTTCGCCGACGGTCGCCCTCGCACGCACGGCGTCTACAATGAGCGGCATCATGCGCGGCCCATCGATGGCTGTCAGCATTGACGCGGCAGAATTTCCGACCGCTTCCAGCGTGTCATCGACTTTCCTTGCATCGCGACGCGCCTTCATTGCCGCGAGAGACGAACGCTGGGCCTGCTCGAGCCGGGAGAAGTCGGGAGCAGGAATAGGCGGGGGTGGCTCGGCGTTCGTGAATCGATTGACGCCGACGACCACGGTAGCGCCACTTTCCACTCTCAGTTGGTGCTCATAGGCGCTGCGCGCGATTTCTTCCTGGAAGAATCCGGCGGCGATTGCATTCTCAGATCCACCCAATGCATCAGACGTGGCGATCAATTCCATCGCCCGCGCTTCGAGCTCGTTCGTCAAGCTTTCGACGTAGAAGCTGCCGGCGAGAGGATCGACCGTGTTTGCAATGCCTGACTCGTACGCGATGATCTGTTGGGTGCGAAGCGCCAGTGTCGCTGCCTCTTCGGTCGGAAGTGCGAGCGCTTCATCGTAGCCGTTCGTATGCAGCGACTGCGTTCCGCCAAGCGTTGCCGCAAGCGCCTGCACGGTAACTCTGACGACGTTGTTCAGCGGCTGCTGTGCAGTGAGCGTTACGCCGCCGGTCTGCGTGTGAAAACGCATTCGACAGCTCGCATCCGCCGCATTGAACCGGTCTCGCATGATTCGCGCGTACATGCGGCGCGCCGCGCGAAACTTTGCGATCTCCTCGAACAGATCGTTGTGAGATGCAAAGAAAAACGACAGTCTTGGCGCGAATAAATCCACTGGAAGTCCGGCTTCGATCGCGCGCTTCACGTATTCGATAGTGTTGGCAAGGGTGAAGGCGACCTCCTGTACCGCCGTCGCCCCGGCCTCGCGAATGTGGTACCCTGAAATCGAGATCGGATTCCAGTTCGGCACTTCCTCCGCACAAAAGCGAAACACTTCGGAGATCAGCCGGAGACTCGGCTCGGGTGGATAGATGTACGTTCCGCGCGCGATGTACTCTTTCAGAATATCGTTCTGAATCGTCCCACTGATCGCCGACCGCGGAATTCCCCGTTCCTCGGCCACGACGATGTACATCGCGAGCAGGGTCGCCGCCGTAGCGTTGATGGTCATCGATGTGGAGACGGTGTCGAGTGGCAGCTCGTTCAGAAGCTGGTGCATGTCCTCGACGCTATCGATTGCCACTCCGGCTCTTCCCACTTCCCCGAGCGCCCTTGGCGAATCGGAATCGAGGCCCATCTGCGTTGGGAGGTCAAACGCCACGGAGAGTCCGGTCTGCCCAGCCGACAACAGGTGCCTGAATCGCTCGTTGGTTTCGAGCGCAGTGCCGAACCCGGCATACTGGCGCATCGTCCAGAGACGACCGCGGTACATGCTCGCCTGGACGCCGCGAGCGAAGGGCCACTTACCCGGATCGTTCAGGTCGGTGAGATAGTCTACGTGCGCATCCAAGGGGCCATAGGCCGTCCGGATCGGGATTCCGGACGGTGAAAGCTTGTCGGCGGCATCGCCGCCGGCAGTCGTCATCGTGACGCTACGGGCGTCTCATCGGCAACTGGTTTGCCGATCATTGAAAGAGCGATGTCCACGTCGCTCTTGCTCCCGATGTAGAGGGGAGTTCTCTGGTGGAGGTCTGTCGGCTCGATGTCGAGAATCCGCATGTCGCCGCTGGTGGCCGCGCCGCCTGCCTGCTCGACGATGAAGGCCAGCGGATTTGCTTCGTATAGAAGCCGGAGCTTGCCTTTTGCGTTCTTCTGGTTAGCGGGATACGCGAACAGCCCGCCGCCGAGGAGATTGCGGTGGAAGTCGGCGACGAGCGAGCCGACGTAGCGGACATTCATCGCGGTACGCTGACCGTCGAGGCCGCGGTAACGGCGCATCAAAGCGCGAACCTCTTCCGACCAGAGCCGTTCGTAAGAGTCGTTCACCGACAGATACCGGCCGCTGTTGGGGGTGCGGATGTTAGGATGCGAAAGCAGGAACTCGCCGATCTGTGGATCGAGCGTAAAGCCGTGCGCCCCCTGTCCGGTTGTGTACACCATCATCGTACTCGAGCCGTAAATCACGTAGCCGGCAGCGACCTGTCTACGGCCGGGCTGGAGCATGTCTTCCATGTCGCCGCGGGCACCCCGGGTGATCTTCTTGACCACCGAGAAGATGGTTCCCACAGGCACGTTGACGTCGATGTTCGATGAGCCATCCAGAGGGTCGAACAGCAGGCAGTACTTGCCGCACTTGAAGTTGTCGGGAATGTGGATGATGCCCGGCTCCTCCTCGGACGCCATGGCACAGAGCCGCCCGCCGTGATCCACCGCCTTGACGATTATCTCGTTGGCCAGGACATCGAGCTTCTGCTGCGTCTCGCCCTGGACGTTGATATCGTCGGTGGACCCCAGAATGTCGGCGAGGCCCGCGCTGCGGACCTTGTTGGCTATCATTTTCGCCGCCAGCGCCATGTCGTACAGGACTCCGGAAAGCTCGCCAGTGGCTTCCGGGTAGAGCTTTTCCTGCTCGATGATGTACCGCTCGATCGTGACTACGGAGGTAGCTGTATGCTTCACCACGTTAGACGTCCTCGTTGAATCCTGAGCCAGTTTCCCGCTCGATACGGCGCGCCGCATAGCTTCGCGCATCTGCCTCGAAACAGTTGGCGTGATACCCTCGCCGCAGACTTTCCCAAATGTAACGGAACGGAAACGTCCTGCGCTCGGAATACTGCTGGACGTGCCGGAGCTCATGCAAGAGCAACTCTGGATCGAGCCGGGTCGCAGGCGCGAGGAAGATCGTCCGCCCCAGCGTAATGGCTGCAACGGTCGCCTGACCCAGCATCCAGCCGCCCACTCTTAGCGGCAAGCCCCCTCTTCTAAACCGCAGCTCGGCGAATTCCGGATAGCGGTCGATGAGCTCTCGCGGCAAAGCAAGGTGATCGCCGAACAGTTCCTTCAGTGCTGCGGTTGAATCCGCCAATGTGCGCCGGCCGCTTGATAGGTGAGGTGATGCCCGTCTGTATGAACGACGATCGTCCCGACCTTGTCGGTTCGCAAGACCTGGGCTCCTACTCTGCCAAGCGAGGTGATGACATCCCTGCTTGGGTGGCCGTAGACGTTGCTGGCTCCCACCGAAATGACGGCTAGCGACGGATTTACAGCAGCCAGAAATCGATCGCTGCTGCTTGTGGAGCTCCCGTGGTGTCCAACCTTCAGGACATCTGCGTGCAGGTCGTCACGCGCATGTTCGAGGAGCCAATCCTCTTCAGGTCCCTCAGCGTCTCCAACGAGAAGAAACCGCGTAGATCCGTACTCGACGAGCGCGATCGTGCTGGCCGAATTCGGGTCGGAGAGGGATGCGGTCCACGCCGAGTCGGGCGCGAGAAATCTCACGCCGACGCCGTCAAACGTCAGCGAATCGCCGGCGTGGACGCGATGCCACGCAACTCCCGACGCTCGCGCAGCGTGAAGGGCGTCGTCGTAGACCCCGCTGCCTTGGGGAAATGCGGAATCCCAGAACGTGTCCGGATGAAGTGCTTTCATCAGTGATGCGGCGCCTCCAACGTGATCAGCGTGCGCGTGCGAGAGCACGAAACTCACAACTGTGCCGCCGCGCCGCATGACGTATGGTATAATCGTCGATCGCCCGGCATCGCCACCTTGCCAGATGCGGCCGGCATCGAAGACGATCCACCGGCCGCGATCCGTGCGAACGAGGATTGCATCGCCCTGACCGACATCGAGGACGTGCATTTCAACTCCGCCGCTGTACGGCGGATGAATGACCGAACTCCATGCACCAAGGCAGATGCAGCCAGCGGCGGCGATGCATGGCCGAGCGGGATAGCGGCTCATCGCGGCAACGAGCAAAGCGACGACTGCCACGCTCCCCGCAAGTACGGTGAGCAGCGACGGGACGACGTCGATCGACGCGCCTGGTATGGAAGCGGCGGTCGCGGCTACTCCATCAAATGCCACGAGGAGCGGATGACACGCGGCCGCGAAAAAGGAGCCAACCCCGGGAATCGGCGCAGTCACCAGCGCCAGGAACAAGGTCGGTTGAAGCAACGAGATCACCGGGCCAGCGGCGAGATTCGCGAGCGGCGCGATGAGACTCAGACGACCGAAATACCACGCAATCAGCGGAGCGGTCAAGATTGAAGCGACGACTGACGAGAGCAGATCGCTCGCTATCTTTTTTTGCCACCCGTCCAGCCGCGGAGCCACCAGCCGCTTTGCCAATGCGCCGCTTGCAATCAGCCCGGCGATCCCGAGAACACTGAGCTGGTATCCAAGATCGAGAACGGTTCGCGGTATCGCGAGTGGTATCAATGCGCCGAGTGCGAGCGAAGCCCACGGCGACGTCGGTCGCTGAGTTGATCTGGACGCTGCGACCATAGTCAACATTACCGCGGATCTGAGCGCGGGCGCCGGAGCTCCAATTACTGCTACGTAAACTGCCGTGACGAGCACTGACAGTATCGTCGCTGTTCCGCGCGGCAGCCGCAGAATTTGCAAGAGGAGCGCAACAGCACCTGCGACAATTGCGACGTGCAGTCCGGAGATCGACAGCATGTGAATCATTCCCGCACGCGCGTAGCGCTCGCGCACGCCTGGTGGAATGTCGTGCTGGTCGGCAATGAGGAGAGCCTTTGCCATTGGCGCGTCGCGTCCGAAGAGCTTGTCGATTGAGCGCGACGCGCGAAGACGCGCAGCATCGAGCGCGGAAGGATGTTCTTCCGCCTTTGAGCGGCTGACGGACTCCGCGGGACGGTCTGCCGTAAGACCGACAGTGGCGCCACCAAGCAGCATCAACGCGAGGGCGGCTGCGCGAATTTCGCGGCAGGCCAGGGCGACGACCACGGCCAACCCGGCGATCGCGATTGCAGCCCATGCAAGACCGGAGAACCCAAACAGCAGCCCGCCGGCCAGCCACAGATATCCCGACGCAATTAGTGGCACAACGCGCTCCGGGGAGAGTTGGCCGATGCTACCGCGTCGGGTTATTTCCTGGTCATCGGATCGTTGCGGTGGCAACCGGATTTCCGCAGTGATTTTAGGGACCGCACTGGCCGCAGAGAAAGGACTGTGGGGCGCCGACTGACTTGCTGGACCGCTATTGGGTAGTGGGTCAGTTTCAAATCCAACGAAAAACCGTAACCGCCAATTGGGGAGAACGGCGGGGAGCAAAAAGCGGGAGAGTTGCGGGAGAGTTGACCGACGGCACTCCATCGACTCCGAGTGGTCGTCCCGTTCATTTTACTTAAGGTTTAACGACAGAACTGCGGGTGCAGCGGCGGCTGAATGTCGTCTTAAACCAGGAAAAGAAGAAATCCGCGTGGCCGATTGGGGCCTGTCAGGAATTTTGTGTGTGAGGTCATATCTTAACCCAGAAGGAGGGTGGTATGACCAAGAAGACTTTGAAGAAAGAACCTGCGGCTGGCGAGGTGCAGAAACCCACGGCGGCAAAGAACCGGCGGAAGAGAATAGAGGCGCACCCGCTGGATGCCGTGATCGATGAGATGCTCGGTGGCTCCTCATCCCGTGAAGATGGGGAGCGCGTTTACAATCAGCTCAAGAAACGAATCGTCGAGCGGATGCTCTCTGCCGAGCTCACTCATCACCTGGGATATGAGCGAGGTGGGGAAAAGCCAGACGGACAGCCCAATCATCGCAATGGCTCGACTCCGAAGACGGTAAAGACCGACACTGGAAATCTTCCGCTCGAGATACCGCGTGACCGGGAGGGCACCTTCGAGCCAAGGCTCATTCCAAAGGGATTAAGGCGCCTCGATGGGTTTGATGACAAGGTCCTTGCTCTATATGCTCGAGGCGTGTCAGTGCGCGAGATCAGAGGGTTTCTCGAAGAGCAATACCAAATGCCGGTCTCGCCCGATTTGATAAGCCAGATCACCGACGAAGTCCTGGATGAGGTTTCTCAGTGGCAGCAGCGACCACTGGAGCCCGTTTATCCGGTGGTAATCTTTGATGCTCTCAGAGTAAAGATCAGAGACGAAGGCGTCGTGCGAAACAAGGCGGTATATCTGGCGCTCGCGGTAACGAGAGAGGGCACCAAGGAAGTGCTGGGCTTCTGGATTCAGCAGACTGAAGGAGCTTCGTTCTGGCTGAGAGTGATGAGCGAACTCAAGAGCCGCGGAGTCGAGGATATCCTGATCGCGCTGATTGACGGGCTTAAAGGTTTTCCGGAGGCGATCAATTCGGTATTTCCTCAAACGCAAATTCATCACTGCGTGGTGCATCTGGTGAGACAAAGCCTGGCTTACGTGTCATGGACTGACCGAAAGAAAGTCGCCACCGAGCTCAGACTGATTTACCGCGCACCCACTCTCGCTGCTGCAGAGGCCGCGCTGTCAGCGTTCGAAAAGGGCGCATGGGGCAAACGATTCCCACCGATCGTAACGCTCTG
>JBDSBT010000035.1:0-9463 GCA_039921425.1 Gemmatimonadaceae bacterium
GCGCGTCGGTGTTCGTACGTCACGGCCATTCCTACGCGAAGGATTGCGAGGACTGCATTACCGAATCAGTTGGCATGGGTCGAGTGGAGCGGCGCGTGGAGCTGAGAGGCCCTCTTACCGACGAGCAGCGCGCCAGGCTCCTTCAAGTCGCAGATCGATGCCCGATCAAGCAGACGCTGGCGCGAGGGATTCAAGTCGCGTGACAGAAAAAAGCCCGGCTCCTGCGAGCTCTACCTGGCAGTCGAGAAGCGCAGAATGATGTTGCGGCCCGGATCCAGCGCGAACTCCTTGTACCTGCTGAGGAAATTCCGGTAGCTCGTGTTGGCCGCGTTGCGAACGCCGAGGTCGATTCGTGTCGGCCGGCCGAACAGGCGTTGCTGAAATCCGAAATCGAAATTGATCAGGGTGTATCCGCCGGTCACAAAATCTTCGGAGTTCGGGCGATCCTGCTTCATTGTTTGCTCCACTTCTCCGCCGATCGAAGCGTTCCCGGCCCAATCGCTCGTGAAATGATACTCCGCCCCTGCTGCCACACGCTGCGGGGGCACTAGCGGCAGCGGCGTATCAGAATCGCGATTCGTTCCACGCACGAAATCGTAACGACCTTTGAGAAGTACCTTCGGAGTGGCGGCGACCTGAATTGAACCTTCGGCACCGGTCAGGACCGCGTCTGCCTGTAGGTGACGAAATACCTGCAGACCAGCCCGCTGTTCGCTCGTCGGCGTGAGGTAGACGTAGTTGTCGATCATATTGCGAAAGCCCGTCACTTCTGCGCGTACGACGTCGTTCTCCCAACGTGCTCCAATGTCCAGATTGCGCGCCTGTTCCGTCTTGAGCGAGTTGTCACCGATCTCGTACCGGGCTTCCGCGAGGTGCGGACCATTTGCGAACAGCTCGAATAGAGTGGGTGCGCGCCATGCGGCACCGGCACTGGCCGTCAACGACAAGGATGAAATCGGACGAAACACGACGCCGACGTTTCCGCTCGGCTCCGTATACGTAATTTCCTTGTTCCGAGCCAATCCAATCGATGGGTTGGCATCTGCTGAAGTCTTGCGCGCATCTACGCGCGCGCCGGCAGCGAGCGTCCACATACCGGCGGTTGCTTCCTCGAAAGCGAACGCTGCGCCCGACGTCGTCGTGGCGCTTGGAATCAGGAAGATCGGGCCGCGCGAGTCATTCGTCTGATACAATCCTGACACGCCCACGACGCCGTGAATCGCATCATTGAGCGAATGGTGCGCGAGCATGTCTAAAGTTCCGGTGTTGAGAAGCAGGTCGAACGCCGTTTGCTCCGTTGGCGCCGCTGATTGGATCGTGACGACGCAAGCGCCTGGATCGAGAGTGCAAAGATCGTCCGACAATTCGAGCAGGGAGTGCCTCTGGACCTGCGCCTTCGTCTCGAGACGGACTCCTGGAAAGAGGAAGTCGTTCGTTAACTGGAGACGATCATCGGCCAGCTTTCGCTCTGGCCCCGCATCGACTGCGCCTGTATCAACCGATCCGGCGGGCTTTCGCGCTTCGAGCAGCTTGAACTCGCCGCCATAGTGCGAAAAGCGGAGTGTAGTGTTCGAGCGATTGCCGCGAATGCCTGCTGCGGCCTCGCCGTTGACAGACAGAAATCCTGTGTTTTCGACTTCCCCGTCTGGAGTGTCAAAGCTCTGGGCGAATCGGCCAATTCCCATCGCGCGCCACCCGAGCCTGCCACTGGCACCTTCCAGGTTGAGAGCGCCTCCAGCTTCCTTGTTGTTGAGTGCGCCATACGCCTCGGCACCGACGTGACGGAACGACCGGCCATTCACGGCGGTGGGCAGATCCTGAGGAATGACATTCACTACGCCACCGATCGCGTCCGATCCGTAGAGAACGCTGGCCGGCCCGCGGATGACTTCAACTCGCTGGGCAAGACGAGCATCGATCGATGGCGCGTCTTCTTCGCTCCACGAATAGTCTTCGAGACGGCTTCCATCCTGGAGAACGAGAACGCGCGATCCGAACAGCCCGCGGATCATCGGCTTCCCAATTTGCTCGCCGGTGCTGACCGATTGCACCCCTGGAAGCGACTTAAGTGAGTGCGCCAACGAGAGCGTCGCGTTGCGCCGCAGTCCGTCTTCGCCGAGCTCGGTTACTGACAACACAGATCCACCGACTGGAGCCGGGGCGCGAGAAGCTGTCACTGTGATTGGATCGACCGTGAAGGGTGACGCAACCATTGTGACGTGCGTCGCCTGAGCGCCCTTTGAAACGTGCGATCTCACCGCTGTGGCGTAACCAAGGCGTCGGGCGACAACGGTATAGTCCCCGCCCGGGACGCCGCTGAATGAGAAGCTTCCGTCGGCTCCTGTGATTGACTGGAGCCGCAGCTCGGTGAGACTGACGATCGCACCCTGGATTGGGTGCGATGCGGCGTCGGAAACAGTTCCGGAAATCGTGCCGGAAGTCACTTTCCCCGGTTGCTGCGACGAAGCCAATGTCACGGGTGCCGGCAGGCACAGGCAACCAGCGAACCAGGCGGTCATTGCTTTGACGAAGAAGGGTTTCATGGATCTGTTTGCATCAGACGGCGCCCTTCAGAAAATCCTGCACGGCTTTACGGTAACTGCGCCCACTCGTGATCCTCTTGCCGTTGCGAAGAATCAGCAACTGATCTCCCTGATCGAACGGTTCCGCTGCTCGCACATGCATCGTGTTGACGATCACGGAACGGTGTACGCGAAGAAACGTCGTTCCCGGCAGGCGTTCTTCCAGGTGACTGAGAGGCTCGCGAACGTCGTAGGCCGAGTCAACGAGGTGCACGCGCGCGAGATCGTCGCGCGCCTGAATCCAGTAAACCTCGGCGGGATCGAGAAAGAGAATCTTGCCCTGGACCTTCACTGCAAGTCTCCCTGGGGAAGTCGTGATCGACGACAGTTTCCGAAGAAGCTGCGCAAGTTGTTCATTTCCGTTTTCGCGCAAAGGAAGCGCGAGTCGCCTCGCCGCGCGATCGAGTGTGCTGTTGAATCGATCCTCGTCCACGGGTTTCAGTATGTAGTCGACGGCGCCAACGTCGAACGCATCGACGGCATAGTCGTCGAATGCAGTCACGAATATCACGGCGGGCATTTTCGCGGGTCCCACTTCACTGATCACGTCGAAGCCGTCGAGCTCCGGCATCTGAACATCGAGCAGAACAAGGTCGGGTTTGAGCTTGCCGATTGCCTTCACGGCATCCGCTCCCGTTGAACACTCAGCAAGCAGGTCGAACTCGGCACGCTTCGCCAGCAGGGATTTCAGTCGTTGCCGCGCAAGATCTTCATCATCGACGATAAGAACGCGAATCGGCGTTGCCGCGGTGACCGTCATGCGCTCGCAACCTCGACGGTTTGCGATTGCGTCGCAGTTACCGGTGCACGAGTCAGCCGTAGCGGCAGAGTCAGGCGCACGACGAAGCCTCCATTGGCACCCGGGCCAGTCGCGAATTCATGATTTTCCTTGTACAGGTGATTGAGACGCGTTGCAGTGTTCGCCAGCCCCAGGCCAGTGCCGCGGGATCGCTCTCTCGATCTACGAGCAGCGAGCCCGACCCCGTCGTCAACGATTTCAATTTCGAGCGACTGCCCATGAGTCTTGATCGTGACGTCAATATTCCCGCCTCGCGCGCGCGGCCCGATTCCGTGACGAATCGCATTCTCCACGAGCGGCTGAAGAATTAGACTCGGCACTATCGCGTGGTTAAGTCCGTCCTCGATATCGAAGTTCACGCGCAATTTGTCACCAAACCTCACGCGCTGAATCTCGAGGTAGTGCTGAAGGAGAGACAGCTCGCGATCCAGACTCACCTCCTGTTCGCTCGAACTGCTCAACACCAACCGCAGGAAGTCGCTGATCGCAGCGACCATCCGCTCCGCGGCACGCGCGTTCGTGCCGATCAACGCCATCGCACTGTTCAAGGCATTGAAGAGAAAATGCGGGCTTAGTTGAAGCTTCAGCGTATCGAGCTGGGCCTGGACGAGCCGCGTCTGCACGAGTTGCCGCTGTTCGGATTCTCCGGCCGACTCGATCGCAAGCTGCTCGACCCACCTGGTTGCGTAGACGGCGATTGCGCCGCCGATAGCCAGGAGCAGCAGCTTGGCTCCTTCGTCGAGATACGAAACCCGAATGGTTTCGACAGCCATAACGGGATCCAGCATCGCTCGGACTCGACCCGATCCGATCAGCCAGGTTATTAGTACCGAGTATTCAGTAAACGCGAGCAGCGCCACCATCGACGCCATTCTAACTGATGAAGCCACGGGTCGCGCAGCAAGTACTACGAAATACATCACGAACACCGGCGAGCGAAGGGCGAGTACTCCGGACTCCGCGATCGCATATCCGCCGATGATTGCCGTGACTGCCGTGATGTCCACGAAGGCATTGGCCAGCGGGAGCCAGCCCGGGAGAGCCGATTCCCGGTACCACAGCAGATACTGAGCTACTGTCCACGACAAGGTGGGGACAAGCAGCACGAGATTCGCTCTATCGAGCATGCCGGGAAGAGATGGCGCATACGCTATCGCCGCGAGAGCGAGCAAAATCAGAATTCCCGCCCGCAGGGCGTTCATTAGCTTCTCGGCCTGCTCTCGTCGGTGACGAAGGCTGGCGGGCACGCCTGAAGAGCGGGAATCTGCGAATAACATTAGAAGGCCGGAGAGTCTCGATGAGCGACTGTCATAGGGTAGCGTCCGGCCTTCGGCGACGCTACCCATCGCGAAGTGGATCAACGTTGCCAAAGTTCGAGGACGACGACACGATGACGACATTTGTGCGTTCGGCTAAGTGGCGGGGGCGTCAATCCACGCAGCGGGCCGGTGGGTGACTACAAAAGGGCGGGCAATGCGATCGTCTCGATCACTGGGGCACCCCGGATTGAGTATCTTCATCGTTCACAATTCTCATCAGCACCCGCGACCAGAGGGAGATTTCGGATGTCGGTGTTTGTCGTTGTTCAGATCGATGTGACAGATCCAGTTGCATACGAGACGTACAAGGGCCTGGCGTCCCCGTCGATTGGAGTCTACGACGGACGATACGTGGTCCGCGGCGGCACCACGATCAGTCTCGAGGGCGATTGGGATCCCGGGCGCTTCGTGTTGCTCGAGTTCCCCAGCGCCGAGCGAGCGCGAGCGTGGCACGAATCGCCTGAATACGGAGCGGCTAAAGCCGCACGCCGGGATGCGGCGAACGTTAAAATGATTCTCGTCGAGGGACCGTCTTACGATCCCAGCGCGGCGTCCGCTTGAAGTCGGTGCTGAGGTATTCGTTCGCCGCAGTGAGCTTGTTCGCTGCGATTGCATGTGGCGACCGCCACACCGGGGTGTTGACGTCGGCGCAGGAAAAACAGTTCACCGGCGAAGGAATCCTGCGGCGGGCGGACGACCTCGATTTCAGGTATACCGTGGATCCCCGCGGCCGGCGCGAGCGCTGGGAAAATCGGAGAGCGTCAATCGTGGTCACGCGGTTGTCGATTCTGATTCACAAGAACGCAAAGGTTGGCCTGAACATCAACACGGCGAGCCGGCGCGATTTGTCCGTGGACAGATCGCTCGATCGAGTAAGAATCCACAGCGGACGCGGTCAGTCTGAAGAAGTCTGGTCATTTGTGCCGCCAAGCGACGCGCCCGGTTGGACAACCGACATCCGATCGGTAATCAGCGCTTCGAAGACAGCACCCAAACGATAGACGGCTTCAATCGTGCGTCGCAAAGAGCGGGCAAACCGCCCGTTCCTACCTCAGGTCAAGAAAGTCCCTTGTCAAAAATAAAAAAAGAAGAGCCGCAGCCCGAAGCGTTCGCTGAAGCGGGCGATTTTGCGTCGCTCGGACTTAGCCCGAATCTCACGAGTACTCTGGCCGCGTTGGGTTACGAAGAGCCGACGCCAGTTCAACGAGAGTCCATTCCGCCCCTCATTGCCGGCCGCGACCTCCTCGGTCAGGCCGCCACAGGTACCGGCAAGACGGCGGCGTTCGCGCTGCCTATCCTGGAGCACATCGCTACCGATGAAACTCGTCGCGCCGGATCACCGCACATCAGCGCGATCGTCCTGGTTCCCACGCGCGAGCTCGCGATGCAGGTGGCCGAGGCGATTCACAAGTATGGAAAATCGTTCGGTGCACGAGTACTTCCCGTTTACGGCGGGCAGTCGATTCATCAGCAGCTCACTGTCCTGCGGAGGGGAGTCGATGTCGTCGTTGCCACGCCCGGCCGGGCAATGGACCACATTCGTCGCAAGACGCTCGATCTGAGTCACCTCCGAACGGTGGTTCTGGACGAAGCCGACGAAATGCTCGACATGGGATTCGCTGAAGATCTCGAAGCGATTCTTCAGTCAACCCCCTCAGAGCGTCAGACGGCCCTGTTCTCGGCTACTGTGGCTCCTCGCATCAGGTCGATCGCGAAGAAGCATCTGAAGAATCCCGTCAACGTGCAGATCCAGGCCGAGCGTGCGGTCGCCGGCGAGATGCCGCGGATCCGGCAGATCGTGTACATGGTTCAGCGACAACAAAAAGGCGCGGCGCTCGGAAGAATTCTCGACATCGAGAATCCCACGTCGTCGATCGTATTCTGCAGAACGCGTACTGAAGTAGATGAGCTCACGGACACATTGAATGGCCGCGGATATAGAGCTGAGGCGATTCATGGTGGACTTTCGCAAGAGCAGAGAGATCGAGTGATGCGCAGACTGCGTGAAGGTGGTTTGGATTTGCTGGTCGCAACCGACGTTGCTGCGCGCGGCCTCGACATCGGTCACTTATCTCACGTTTTCAATTTCGATGTCCCGGCCTCGCCCGATGCGTATGTGCATCGGATTGGACGAACCGGGCGGGCCGGAAGGGAAGGCACGGCGATCACGCTGGCCGAGCCGCGTGAGAGCCGAATGCTTCGCAACATCGAGCAGCACACCCGGCAGAAGATCAAGATGGAGCCCGTTCCGACCGTGCTGGATCTGCGTGAGCGACGCCTCGAGACAACGAAAACTGCCGTGCGCGAAGCGGTCGAAGCGGGCGATCTCGACTCGTACCGCGCAATCGTGGAGTCACTTGCCTCGGAGATCGACCTTACGGACGTCGCGGCCGCCGCTGTGAAAATGGCGCACGAAGCCGCGGGCAACCGAGGCGAAGGCGACGAGGAAATTCTTGCCGTCCGCGCTCCCAGTGCGGAGGACAAGAAGTCGTTCAAGAAGAAATCGCCGCAACGCCAGGACCGTGAGTTCAAGTCGGGCAAGGGGGAGACATTTTCGAAGTCTTCGGGCGATAAGCCGGCGGGCGGGAAGAAGGACGGAAAAATTCGTCCTAAGATGACGCGTCTCTACGTCGGGCTCGGCCGAAGAGCGGGGACCCGGCCGGCCGATCTCGTCGGCGCGATCGCGAACGAATCAGGACTTAGCGGAAAAGACATCGGCTCGATCGAGATGGGCGACGGCTTTTCGCTGGTGGAGGTTCCTGAAGAAGCGGCGGACAGCGTGATTGAAGCACTGACTGGGGCCAAGATCCGAGGCCAAAGGGTGAATGTCCGCAGAGAAAGATTCGACGGGCCGAAGAAGGGAAAGCGATAGCGGTCGTAACCTTCCGGCTACCCCTTGCGCGAGCGACGCAATACCTGTATAATCCATACATGAACGACAAGGCAACTCAAACGAGACCTCATTTCAGCTTCGTCTTGATGCATGCTGCGCAGGCAGTGGGCGACCAGCTCGAAGGAGCGCTGAATGAACTCGGTCTGTCTCTGGCCAAGCAAAGCGCTCTCACTCAGCTCGCTCAGGCGGGTGAGCCGCTCACGCTGAGCGACCTGGCTGCGAGATTAAGCTGCGTGCGTTCGAACATCACCCAGCTTGTTGACCGTCTCGAGGCGGACGGGCTCGTGAGAAGGGTGGATGATGCGTCGGATCGAAGAAGCGTTCGGGCGGAATTGACACCGATCGGCAAGGAGAAGCAGAAAGCGGGTGCCCTGGCTATTGAGAGTGCTCAGGCTCAGCTGTCTGGGCGTATATCGGCAAGTGACCTGTCTGCTTTGGAGTCGGCTTTGGGAGTGTTCGTTTAGCCGGTTTTTTTGAGTTGTAGTTCATGTATGCAAAATGCAGAAGCGTATTTCACATCACTCGACAATTGAGGAAACAACAATGTCAAACGCAATACTCGAAGTACCAGTAACCACCGCTTGGCAGATCGACGCATCGCACACCGGCGTCGAGTTCGCGGTGAAGCATCTCATGATTTCGAGCGTGAAGGGCCGTTTTTCTGATGTCTCGGGCTTGCTGACGGGCGACATCTCGAATCCGGAGACGTTCGGCCTAGCAGTGACGATCGGCGTCGCGAGCATCGACACGCGCCAGGAAATGCGGGATAACCATCTTCGCTCGGCCGATTTCTTCGACGCCGCGCAGTTCCCGACGATCGAATTCAAGGGTCAGCGCGTCGACGGCGACACCTCGGGCGAGTTCAAGCTCTACGGCGACCTTACGATTCGTGGCACGACTCGCGAAGTCGGGTTGGACGTCACCAATGAGGGCGCAGTCATCGACCCATGGGGCGGTTCGAGAATTGGTTTCAGCGCGAAGGGAAAGATAGATCGCCGTGAATTCGGGCTCACATACAATCAGGCGCTCGAAGCAGGCGGGTTCGTGGTTGGCGACGACATCAAGCTTTCGATCGACGTCGAATTTACCGCAGTAGCAGGGTAAAGATCCGGCATGGTCAAAGGCCGAAGCTCTCGAGTTTCGGTCTTTTTCTATTTAGCGGCCATGCTGCGGACTGCGGCCATGAACGCGTCAACTTTTGTGGCGCTCAGATGCCCGTCTGTTCGAAGTCCGCTACAGACGTCGAGAGCAAACGGCTCGACATGCTCAATCGCATTCGCGGCGTTTAGTTGATTGAGTCCACCGGCGAGATAGACCGGTACCGGCGATTGATCCCGAATGTGGCGGCTCACGGTCCAGTCGTGCACGCGACCAGTGCCGCCGAGCTCTTTCACTGCAAGCGACGGGTTACCAGAGTCGAGCAGAAGCGCGTCAACCTGGTGGGCGGCAGTCATCGCTTCGTCCAACGAAGATGCGCCGATTACGTGAATCACCTGGACAATTGAAACTCCCGGGAGTTCGCGGCGAAGAGTCCGATACGTGCCTTCTTCGACGGCATCGACGAGCTGAATCGTATTGACCCTGGTTCGGCGTTGCTGGTCAATGATCGGCCCGGCGGTCGTCTCTGAGGTGAGCAGGAACGTGGCGATTCCAGGCGGCACGATCGCCACGATTTCAGCGATCAGTGACTCTTCAATCGGGCCCGGACCGCTCGGCATCTTAGACACAAATCCGAGAGCCGATGCTCCAGCACTGATCGCAAGCCATGCTTCGTCGATACTTGCCATGCAGCAGATTTTCACACGTGTGACCGAGCCTGCTTGTCGGTGCCGCCAGTTAATCAATTGCGAATCTCCTCAAACGATCGTGG
>JBDSBT010000036.1:0-3032 GCA_039921425.1 Gemmatimonadaceae bacterium
GGGAGATCCTTTTCCGGCACGGGCACTGCGCCGCAATCGTCGCAGTAGATGATGGGAATCGGCGGACCCCAGTACCGCTGACGCGAGATGCACCAATCGTGCAGACGGTAGTTGACCACCGGATGTCCGGCGCCCTTCTCGTCGAGCATCGCGATGATCTCACGCTTCGCAGTCGCGACAGTCATTCCGTCGAACTTGCCCGAGTTGACGATTATCCCGCGCTCGTTTTCGGTGAACGCTTCACCGAGGGTCGCCGACGGCTCCTCGCCTTCAGCGCAAACGACGCGGACGATCGGCAGCCCGAAGACTTTTGCGAACTCAAAATCGCGCTCGTCATGACCGGGCACGGCCATGATCGCTCCGGTTCCGTACTCCATCAGCACGTAATCCGAGATCCAGATCGGAATGTCGTTTCCGGTTGCCGGATTCGTCGCGTACGTACCAGTGAAGACGCCGGTCTTCTCAGTGTTCGACTTACGGGTGACGACGTCCTGCTTTGCGCTTCGCGCCAGATACTGATCGACACCGGTTCTGTAGACGCCCGTGGTCAGATTTGCTACGAGCGGGTGCTCAGGCGCCACGACCAGATAGGTCGCTCCAAACACTGTGTCGGGGCGAGTTGTGAATACTCGAATCGCCGCTGCTCCAGTCATCTTGACTGGAAACGAGATTTCAGCTCCTTCTGACCGTCCAATCCAGTTTCTCTGTGCGGCTTTTGTGGTCTCAGACCAGTCGAGCGAGTCCAGGTTCGACAGCAGCCGCTGCGAGTAGTCGCTAATTCGAAAGAACCACTGGCTGAGGAAGCGCTGTTCGACTGGCGTGTCGCACCGCTCGCAGGCTCCACCGACGACTTGCTCGTTGGCGAGGACGGTCTTGCAGCTCGGGCACCAGTTCACCGCCGCCTGCTTTTTGTAGGCGAGGCCGTGCTTCAAAAGCTGGAGGAAAACCCACTGCGTCCACTTGTAGTAATCGGGGTTGGTGGTGTCGACCAGCTTCGACCAATCCACCATCAGCCCCGACCGCTGAACCTGGCGCCTGAAGTTGGCGATGTTCTGCGGAATCAGGTCCATCGGGTGCTTCCCGACCTTCAGAGCGTAATTCTCGGAGTGAATGCCGAACGCGTCGTAACCGAACGGCTCAAAGACATTGTGCCCCTGAAGCCTCTGGAATCGTCCATATATGTCGTTACCGACGAACGCGAAGAGGTTGCCGACATGCAGCCCTTCCGCCGACGGGTAGGGGAACATCATCAGGGCATAGTAGGGATCGGGAGCCGCGGCGACGTCTGTCGCGTTGGTGCCCTTATCCTGCCAGCTCTGCTGCCACTTCCCTTCTACGGCTGAGGGATCGTAACCGATCGGCTCGTCGCTCGGGTTCTGATTCAGCGTGTTGTCCATTGATACAAAGTAGCGTCACCGTACATCCCTTTCATACTTGCCATGGCTCAACAGCACCTGTCACGACAGGCTGCCTTCCCAATCTCGATTGTGCATGTCGGAATTGGCTGGATGGCCTACCGCCTCTTTCATCAACTGTCGCCCCACGTCCGGGCCGCATTCCTGGCGTGCTCGGATGTTCGCTGGACCATCGTCGTCGGGGCCGTCTGGGTCGTCGGACTGCTCGTGTCGGCGTCGGCCTTCATCCTTCGTCTGATCAACTCGCACGTCACCTCGCCCATTGTCGATCTCGCGCGGGTGTCAGAGTCTGTAGCAAAAGGTGAGCTCACTGGTGCCCGTTCGTTGCGTCGACTTCCAACGACGAAGTTGGACGCCTGAGCCGGGCGACTCCGAGCATCATAGTCGCGCTACGCCGGCTAGCCGCAACGATGAGAGCATCGGCAAGAGACACGACAACGCTTTCCGCTCAAATAACCTGCGTGTTCAGAATAAATGGCGACAGTAGCACGACAGACTATCGCCACTTTAGAGGCACTCCACCTAGAATCTACCGAAATGGCTCGGACGATCCAATTCCTTCAGGTGGAGCAGGGCGTCATCCGAGGCCGAGAAGTGGAGTGGTGCGATGGAATCGGCCGTGGAGGAGTCGGGCCGTCTTGACGTTGACATGACGCGAAGGCTCGACGATCTCGCGCTCGGAACGCAGGGCTTCGCATCGGCCGTTCATCAGGTAGCGACGGCAAGTGACGAGCAGAGCGGCAACATCGACCAGATCGCGGCGGCAGCGAGCTCGCTAACGCTCGCTGCGCGAACGGTCGTTCACATCGCCGGGACGTTTAAACTCGGGGACAAGAACACAGATGACACAGATATTTTGTGTTCATTCTGAGGACTTCCCTGGATAAATGGGCTCCATCTTGAACGTCTGCGCCCCATTGTCATTGCAGATCGCGTAGCTCCCAGTGTCGTAGTACGAAACGCCAGCGTACCGGCCCCGTTTGTCTAGTGCATAGAAGCTCATGTCGAACTTCGGCAGGCCACGACTGTTCAACAGTCTCTTCTCGACAGTGTTCGCGGTGATGCGTTTACAGACATCGATCATGGCATCTTTTGGATGCATTCCCTTCTTCATGTTCTCGACAATCGCGTACGACGAGCAGTTGTAGAGGTTTGCCTCTCCACGGCCCGTCGAGCCCGCCGCGCCGACGTCATTGTTCACATAAAGACCGGCCCCGAGAATTGAGGAATCACCGACCCGCCCAGGAATTTTCCACGACAGGCCACTCGTGGTCGTCACCCCGCAGATATCGCCCCTGGCATTGATCGCGTCGCAGTTGATCGTTCCGTAGATGTGGTCGCCATCGATCAATCCTTCAGCGACCATTTCGAGCCTCACCTTTTGCTCGGCGTCGGCACGCGTCTTCGGATCGAGATAGTGCAGTGGATCGGTACGACGCTTCCACTCGAGCCACAGCTGGCGTGACTTCTCGGTGTTCAAGTCGGCTTCCACCGTGAATCCCATCGCACGTGCAAAGTCCTGCGCGCCTTTTCCGACGAGCAAATGATGATCGGTCTGATTCGCAACTTCCTTCGCCACGCTTGCCGGTGTGCGAACGCCTTCGATTCCGGCGACAC
>JBDSBT010000037.1:0-5034 GCA_039921425.1 Gemmatimonadaceae bacterium
ACACGATTCCGTCGGAACAATGGATCGAGAAGGTGTCGGGCGATATGAACATGCCCGGACTGCCCTTCGTGATCCGTATTCATCACGACGCGGGCTACGTGGTTCTGCCACACACACACCCGGAGGATGAGAACATTACCGTCCTCACAGGAAGCTGGGCTCTCGGTATGGGTCCTCGCCTCAAGATGTCTGAACTGAAGCCCATGGAGCCTGGCGCCTTTGGATTTGTGCCAAAGACCATGGAGCACTTCGGGTACGCGAAGGTCGAAACAATCCTGCAGGTTCAAGGGATCGGACCCTTTGTTAACGTGCCGATTGATCCCGTTTACGAACTGACGGACAAGGGCGTCCTGTTTAAACCGTCGTTGGTTAAGCCGGGTGTTCGTTCATCATTCAGCCCCCCGGATTGCTTTACCCTGAAGATTGGCGCACACGTACGCGGCGCCAGGGGCGAAGGCATGATCGTAGGCGCGTTGTGCTCCACCGCCAACCAGTTCACGCAGTACTGGGTGCAACAACCGAACAGGGGACGATTTTGGGCCACGCTTCAGGACTTGAAGCCACTGTAACCAGGTGGCTACGGAATTCCAGACAAGGGTGAGCAGCCGGGGATTCAGGTGAAGACAGTGGCAGCGGTGCCTACGAAAAAGGCGGCCGTTGCGGGCCGTCCTTTCTAAACGCCAGGTTCAGGAGGCCTTTTTCATCACAGTGGATTTGGTGCCGTCGTCGGCGGTAGCGGACCAGGACCCATCGGCGCCGGGCGCGTCGTTCTTCCAGCACATCATCTTGCCGCCCGCGGGGGTGAAGCAGCCTTTGCCGTCCTTCATCACGAATGATCCATTGGTGACCTTTCCAGCGGCGTCGGTCATGCTGAAGGTGCCCTCGTCCTTCGTCAGCTTTTGGCGAACAGGCAGACAATCGACAACATCGGCCGATCTCACTTTATTGGACGATCATAGCTTTCGGGCGATGATCCGATCTCAAACAGGACCGTCATGAAACCGTTTCTCCTTGCGCTGATGATGATCACTTCGACGACCGAGGCCCAAAGCCCAGCCCGTGGTAAAGTGGTGAGGATATCAGGCGCCGCTGTGGATTCGGCATTCCGCGAGTTAACGATTAACCCAGCCGACGTTGCGCGCGAGCTCCCGACTGAAGCACCGGGTCGGTACCAGTTCGTCGTTCTCCGGAAACGCGTCGCCACGCCAGCAGAAATTCACGAGCGCTGGACGGACATCGTTTTCGTTCGGAGTGGGCGCGCCGTCCTGGAAGCTGGTCAGGGTCTGATTGGGAGAAAGGGACTAGCCCTGGGGGAATCGACTGGTTCTGCCGTCAGGAATCCCGAGAATCGGCGTGTCTCTGCGGGAGATGTCATTCTGATTGCAGCAGGTATTGCGCATCAATGGCGGCCGAGTGGGTCAGAAGCCTTTTCGTACATCGTTGTCAAGGTTCGACCCGGCCACACAGCGCCCTACCGCTGAGAACACGTCTCGATGGTCAACCCTTCGTTGAAAGGAATTGCATCTTGAACATTGGACGCTCACTCATAGTCATCACGACGCTGGTCCTCTCAGCTTGCCCGGCAATGAGTCAAAAGAGTGGATGGAGACTGACAGAGGGACAATCCATCTATCCGGTTGTGCAACGCAAGCATATGCAAGCGCATGTATTCGTGTTCTTGCCCCGTGGGTTCGAACAGCGGAAGTGGCCTGTAATCGTATATCTGCACGGAGCTGCCCAGCGCGGCAAAGCAGCAGATGAAATGCGAAACACAGCTATCGCGAAGCAACTGAAGACTCAGCCCGACTTTCCCTTTATTATCGTCTCGCCACAGTTGGCCGCCAATGCACCAGGGTGGGATCCCGCCGCCGTGCATGCCCTGCTTGATGAAGTGTTGTCAAAGCTGCCGGCTGATACTTATAAACTCTACGCCACTGGAACGAGCATGGGCGGCGCGGGAGTCTGGCGCCTTGCGTTCGAAAGACCTGCACGATTCGCGGCAATAGCGCCGGTTGCCACTGCTGACCGGCTTCAGGATGTTTGCCGCATCCGAACAGTGCCAGTCTGGGCGTTTCACAACGCACTAGATGAGCATTTTCCTGCAATCAACGACAGCGAGTTAGTCATCGCGCTTAATCGGTGTGACGGTAACGCCAAGATTACGCTGTACCAGAAAGCCGGACACGACGCGTGGACCGAGACGTACGCAAACGGCGCTTTGTATGACTGGTTTCTTTCGCAGCCAACCAGTCCCATCGCGCGGTAGAAGTTTTGCATGTGCAGCCCGCGGCAGACGATACCCACGCGGTGTCGACAGCAACGGGGTGATTCTGCAGTCGAGAACCTGAACGGAGAAAGGATGTCGAGACCATCTGACAGGCGAACGTTTTTGAAACACGCGGCGGCTATCACCGGAGCGGTGAGCGGTGCCCTCGCACTGCCGCTTTCCATAACTGAAGCGTCAGAGCTCGATGTCTGGCTCTCCGATGAAGGGGCGCAAGCACTGAACGATCAGCGCGCGCCCGAAGTAATCGCGCGCGACGAAGCGTATTGGGCTCGCATCAGGGGGCTGTACAACCTCCAGCCCGATGTCATCAATCTCGATCATGGCTGGACCAATCCGGCTCCACGCAACGCAATGAACGAGCTGACCGCAAGAGCGCGAATGCTCGAGGCCCTGCCGGCCGAGCAGCTTCCGAAGCAGTGGGAAACGATCAGCACGACGAAGCTGAGGGCCGCTCTCGCAGCAGCGATGAAGGTACCAGCGACAGAGATTGCGCTGGTTCGTAACGCAACTGAAGCGCTGGACACGGTGCTGCTGGGTTTTCCACTGAAAGCGGGAGACGAAATCGTCTGCTCGGCCCACGATTACTACGCGACACTCGACGCGCTCGAGCAGCGCCGCGCGAGAGACGGCGTCGTTCTCAGGACGATAAAACCTCCTGTTCCGGCGCCATCTATGAACGCGCTCGAAGCGTTATACGTGGAAGCGATCACGAGCAGAACCCGGCTCGTTCTCCTGACACATCCGAGCAATCTCACAGGACAATACCTTCCGGTGCGGCGAATCACGGATCACGCACACCGCGTTGGTGCCGAAGTTGTCGTCGATGGTGCGCAGTCGCTGGGACTCCTTGAAGATCCGGTTTTGCCCCTGGGGTGCGACTACTACGGAGCCAGTGCACACAAGTGGCTCGGAGCGCCGGTCGGGCTCGGTGTCCTCTGGATGCGACCGCAGCATGTCCCGAAAATCTGGCCCCTTATTCCGCCGATGAAGGAAGAAAAAGGGATGGCGCGTTTCGAGTGGATCGGTACGGCGCCGGAATACGTCAACCCCGCTTCGATTCCCGCACTCGCGATCCATACTTCAATCGGTGCGAACCGAAAAGCGGCAAGGCTCAAATATCTGTCGTCATACCTTCGTGGACGGATCACGCGGGCATTCCCCAACGCCCTCTTCTATGCCAGCCACGAATCGAGCGGCACACTGACACACATTGAATTTCATGACGCCGATCCGATAGCGATCCAGAAGCGGCTACGCGACCGGCACGGGATCCTGATACAGGGGATGGGTGGTATCAGGAGCGATACGTCGCTCCGCGCGATTCGCGCATCTCCCAACGTGTACACGTCGATCGCAGAGATCGATCGATTCGTAGTCGCCGCGTCGAAGGAGATTCCGCTTCTCGCGAACGAACTCAACCGGACCAAGCAGTAACCAGCGAATATCATTTACTTCTGAAACCCTATGGATAGACGTGATTTTCTGACTCGTTCGTCTCTGGTCACTTTCGCCGGCTTCGGCGGCCTCCTCTCGCCGCAGTCTCTTAGCTTGCTCCATCCACTCCTGAGCGACGCCGGCGATCTGGCCGTTGACGAGATAGCGCAGGATGAAGCGTTCTGGATGAATATTCGAAAATCATTCATCACGACTTCCGACCTCGTCGACCTGGATAACGCCAACACAGCACCAACCCCGTCACCCGTGTTTGAGGCCTACGTGACCCGTGGTCAAAGACTGCGGCACGCGCCATCAGAGCGATTTGGCAAATTCTGGGACGAGCTGGAGACAGTCACGCGACCTGAACTGGCCTCGTTCCTCGGAGCCAAACCGGAAGAAGTCGCCTTTACACCGAATGCGACGTATGGCTTGAATACCATACTGCAAGGCTTTCCGCTCGAGCGGGGAGACGAAATCCTCGTCACGAACCATGAATATCCCGACATGATCGAGACCATCCTCCAACGAGGCAAACGCGAAGGGATAGTTATGCGGACAGTGAACGTTCCGCTGCCGGGGGAAGATCGATCATCGCTCGTGAACACAATTGACCAGGCAATCACGCCGCGAACCAGACTTATTCTCATCTCTCACGTCAGTGCATGGTCTGGTGAGATTCTTCCGATTCAGGAAGTGACGCAGGCCGCACGTAGACGAAACGTCGCAGTGCTGGTGGACGCGGCGCAAAGTGTTGGTTTGCTCGATGTAGACTTCGCGCGCATCGGTGCAGACTTTCTCGCTACGTCGCTCCACAAGTGGATGGGAGGTCCGATGGGAACCGGCGCTCTTCTCATGCGAACCCAGCACATCGGCAGAGTGTGGGCACTTCATCCGCCTTCATGGGATACAACCAAGCACCCAATGGACCTGTATGAATGGAGCGGCACCTTCAACGTTGCAGCATATCGCTCAACGAGCGATGCGCTCAAGTTCCAGCGAGCACTCGGCCTCGCGCGAAAGCGCGGCCGCATCCGGTTCCTCGGTGACTACTGGAAGAAACGCCTCGCTGACGTTCGTGGGGTAAGCATTCTTACTCCGAGCGATGGAACTCGAAGCTTTGGTGTGGCTTCGATGATGTTCGACAAAATACCATCCCATAAAGCTGTCCAGGAGTTGCGCGGCAAAGGGTTCGTGGTGCAGGACAAGTCCGGCCGTCATTCACCGTATAGAAACGCAATTCGTGTGTCGCCGGGCGTTTATGCATCTACCTCCGAGCTCGATCAGTTCGTTAAGGCCGTAAGACAGCTTGC